>DAIAZB010000792.1 GCA_027443745.1 Thiomonas sp.
GTGTAGGCCCGTTGCAACTGCTCGGCGTCGCGATGGCCCGCTGGCCGGTCCAGGGCAGACCAACCTCTCAACGTTTTGCGTGCTTGGCGGAAGCTCCGTCAACGCAGCGAGCTCTGATCGAGCTCCTGACGGCGAGCAAGATTTGGCGCAGCAAGGTGTCGCGCCTGTTCATCAGAATCCTTCAGGCGCCGATTGCGCCATGACGCTCGCGCGCCTGAGAGCGTGGGAGGGAAGATCCTGCTGCCCCTATTTCGGGGCCGGACGTCTTCAGTCCAACAGCTTATTCAGCAGGCTGCGCATGGCCGCGGAGTCACAGTCGCGCCCGCCGATGGCCTGGGCGACGATGCGCCCCTGCTTGTCGATCAGGTAGGTCGACGGGATCCCCATGACGCCGAATGCGTGGGCCGTCTGACTCTTGCCGTCCAGCAGCACCGGGAAGGTTGGCGAGGGAGAAAGTTGCCCCATGACGGCGAATACGCTGTCTACGCTTTCGCCCTGGTCCAGGGCGAGCACGACGAAGGGCTTGCCCTTCATCGACGCATAGAGCTTCTCGATCGACGGCATCTCGGCGCGGCACGGCGGGCACCAGGTGGCCCAGAAATTCACCAGCACGACCTTGCCGCGGTATTCGGCCAAGGAGTGGGTCTTGCCGTCAATGTCCTTCAGCGTGAAGGACGGTGCCGGGCGCGGCGGCAGCACCGAGGTCATGAACGGGGCCGCGGCATGCGCCGAGGCGCCCACGCCGGCTAGCACGACAAGACTCGCGGCCGCGAGGCGCTTCAGGCGGTCAAGGCCGTGATTCGCGGGGAGCGCATTGGACGCCGCGCACGACGGCATGGTGTTCGATGGCATCTTGCTTCCACTCGTAGCTCAGGTTGAAACGGGTTCCCGCCGGCAGGTCCACTGTCGTGAAGCCCTGCGCCCAGTCGCCCGGGTGCAGGGTTTGGCGCGGCGGCAGGATGGACCAGTCCGCGGCGAGGCCGAAGGCCTTCCAGCGTGCCAGCCAATCGGTCTTGGTGATCAGGCGGTGCCTCTTGCCATCCGCCGTGACCGCGCGCCAACGGCCGACGTCGTAGCGGACGGGCTGTGCGGCGGAATTGCGGATGGTCGTGCCGAACACGCACACGGCGGCGACTTCGCGCACAGCGCCTCGCGGATATCCCATGTTTTCGAAAAACGCCTGTGCCTGCTCGCCGTCCAGCGGCGTCAGCTGCACGCTGAAGCGGGCCCCCTTGCTCTGCCACGTCGGCGGGCCCGCGGCAGCATCCGCTGGGGCGGCGGTCTGCCAGCAGGCCAGGGCGATCAGGTTCATCAGCAAGATGCGGCTCAGCACGCTCAGCCCTCCGATTCCACAGCAAGCCCGAGCAGCGCTTTGGCGTCACGCCGCGTCTCGATCCAAATCGTGCCCATGGCGCCCAAGAAGATGCAAGCCAGGCCCAACGCCGAGCCCAGCGACAGCACGGCCACGCCGCTGAGCCCATGCCCGACCGTGCAGCCCAGACCGAGCACGGCACCGGCTCCGGTCACCAGGGCACCCAGCAGGCGCAGCGCCAGCTCGCGCGAGGCTCGGGGCAGCTGCACGCGGAATTCCCGGCGCGCGACCGCGGACATGAGCGCGCCGAGGAAGGTCCCGAGAACCAGCACCACGCCGAAGGTGAAGGTCTGCGCGCGGGCATGCATGGCGAAATGCGCCAGGTCGCTCAAGGGGCCGGCGAAGCTGAAGGACTGCACGCCCATGCCATCGGGAGGCTGGCTCATAAATGCGGCGTCGTTCGCCGCGCGCGCCCCGATCGGGCCGGCGGTCAGCCAGTAGCCGGCGGCCACTGCCAACCCGATCAGCGCCGAGCCGGCCCAGCGCCGACGCCGTCCGTCGCCTGCCGATGCGCGCGCGGCAATCACCAGCACCAGCGCGCCCAGGGCAAGGCCGAGCAGCGCGCGGGCCTGCCAGCTGTGCAGGCCCAACAGCGAATCGAGTCCCTGGCTCTGCCACCCCCAGCGGCCCAGGTCCACGTTCAGTCGCACGATCCACGGGGCGATCCAGTCGTTGAACACAAAGCCGCTGGTCATCGCGAAGGCGGCGAGACTCATCGCGCCCAGCGACAGCAGGGCCGGCACGCTGCCTTGCGCGCTGCGCACGAGGGTGCGCAGGGGACAGCCGCGCGCCAGCACCATGCCCGAGCCGAAGAGCAAGCCACCGAGCACGTAGCGTCCCCAGGGGAACTGCTGCGACCGATACGGTGGGTGCGCGGGCTGCAGACCCTGCTGCAGCAGCCATTGCAGCCCCGCCACGGCGAGCAGCGCGAAGCCGGTCGCGGCAAAGTAGGCGGCCAGACGCTGTGGTCGCCCCTCCAGCACGGCCTCGCGCAGTCCTCCCTGTGGACAGAACTGCGTTGCCTGCGCAGCGCCGCCGAGCACCAGCGAGACGAGGAAGCCGCCCGCGAGCAGTTGCGTGATCGAATTCAAGGGCGTGGCTCCTGCGGTGGGTGGCCCGGATGGGTTTCCTGCGCGCGCAGGAGCACCCAGGCGCCGGAGG
>DAIAZB010000793.1 GCA_027443745.1 Thiomonas sp.
TGCTCTTGGTGCTCATTGCATGCACCAGCCGTGGCTGACGATGACCGATTGCCCGGTGAGCGCAGCCGTGGGGAAGGCGGCGAGGAACAACGCCACCTGCGCCACATCGTCCACCGTGGTGAATTCACCGTCCACCGTGTCCTTCAGCATCACGTTCTTGATCACCTGGTCCTCGCTGATGCCCAGTTCCTTGGCCTGCTCCGGAATCTGCTTGTCCACCAGCGGCGTGCGCACGACGCCGGGGCAAATGACATGCGATCGCACGCCCTTGTCGCCGCCCTCCTTCGCCAGCACCCGCGCCAAGCCCAGCAGGCCATGCTTGGCCGCGACGTAGGCGCTCTTGAGCTTCGAGGCCTCGTGCGAGTGCACCGAGCCCATGTAGATGACCACGCCACCGCGCTTGTCCGCATACATACTTTTGAGCGCCGCCTTGGTGGTGAGGAAAGCACCGTCGAGGTGGATGGCCAGCATTTTTTTCCAGTCGGAAAATGCGTAGCTCTCGATCGGGTTGACGATCTGGATGCCGGCGTTCGACACCAGAATGTCAATCGGCCCCAGTGCCGCCACCGCCTTGTCGAAGCCGGCGTTCACCTGCTGCTCGTTGGTCACGTCCATCGCCACGCCCACGGCCTTGCCACCGGCGTCGATGATCTCCTTCGCCGTGGCGTCGGCGCCGTCCTGGTTCAGGTCGGCCACCGCCACCGCGCAGCCCGCCTTGGCGAAGACCAGCGCCATGTTCTTGCCGATGCCGCTGGCCGCGCCCGTGATGAGTGCGGTCTTGCCGTTCAAGCTGGTCTGGGTGATTTGCATGGGAATCTCCGGTTTGGGTTTGTTCGAATCGAGGCCGTGCGCGCCGCATGGCGAGCGCCGGTCGCGGGAGCCCTGCACGCCCGTGTTTTGGTGCAGAGCACCATTCGAGTGTAAGACCGCCCCCGGCGCCGTGCCACCGCGCCGCGATTGGTCTTGTCAGCAGACATGACAGAGCTTCGCATTCTGGGCGCACCGCCTTAAGGGCCCCTGAAGCGGCACCCAGGGACTTACTTCCATCTCGAGTCGCAGCCAACCCGCCGGTGCCAGATCAGGCCCGCAGGGACGACAACGAGGCTGCGCCCGGCGCCGCGGCGGCCCACGGGCAAGCTGAATCGCGCCAACGCTCAGGGTTTGCCGTGGCTCAGGCCGCGGCCGAGGAAGGCGAGGATTTCGGCGCCCTGGTTGTCGGCCGGTGGGATGTTCGCGGCGCGGGGTGTGGCGCGGCGGCGTTCGATCTGCACCCCGACGGATTCCACGTCTGCGAACTTATGCGGCTTGGCCACGCTGACCCGCGCCCAGTCGGCGCCGAATTCGTCGAGCAGGATGGCGGCGACGCTTTCGGCGAAGGCTTCGAGCAGGCGATGCTGGTGGCTTTGCAGGTGCTGCAGCAGACGGGTGCGCACGGCGCCGTAGTCGATGGTGTCGCCGATGCGGTCGGAGCCGCAGGCCGGCAGGCGCAATCGGCCTGCGGTCACGTCGATCAGCACGGGTTGGGGTCGGCGCAACTCATCGTCGAAGATACCGATCACGGTCTTGCCCCGCAGGCCGCGAATGAAGATGGTGTCGAGCGGCGGCGCAGTGGATGCAGCCTCCACCTGGGTCTCGGATCGAGCCGCGGAATCGACCTGTTGCCGGGTTGAGAGGGCGTGGATCTTGGGCATGGAACATCTCCGGGGAGGGGCGGATGGGTGGCGGGTGTCAATGGCATCAACCGACGGTGCGCCGTGACTCGTGGGTCATGGCGGAGGTCACGGCGCCGGTGCGGGTCATGGCGCCAGCACCAGCATCTCGCCTTTGCCGCCGCAGGCCAGGTCGCCGCAGTGGCGCTGGGCCTGGCCATGCAGCGGCAGCAGGCCGGGCAGCCAGGCAGCGGCGGCACGCGCCAGCAGCCGCAGCCAGGTGAGGTCGACCGCGCCGCAGGCGTTGTAGGTGATGGGGAACTCGGGCGCTTGCCGCAGCAGCAGGCTGCCGCGCCGCAGGCCCAGGCCGGGCAGGGGCCCGCAGCGCGGGGTGACGAGTGTGCCGGCCAGCATGCCGGCGCCGCAGGCCGCGCCGCAACCCTCGCCCACCAGCACCAGGCCACGGCGCATGCGGTGGCCGGCGCGGTCGCCCGCGCGGCCATGCACCACCAGGGTTCCGCCGGCCATGCCTTGGCGGGTGTCGTGCAGCGCTGCGGCGAGGCAGTGGCCGGCGTCGCCGAGCACGCGGATCAGGCCACCGCGCATGCCGCAGCCGGCGAAGTCGCCGCAGTCGCCATCGACGACGATTTCGCCGGCCTGCATGTCCTGGCCCAGCGCTGCGCCGGCATGGCCTTCGATGCGCAGGCAGCCGCCATCGAGGTTCCGGCCCAGGCCGTCCAGGCGGCGCGCGCCGGTGCGCACGATCAGCAGATCGGGGTGGGCGTTGCCGTTGTCGCTGACCTTGAACAGCGTGCCGATGTCGCCGGCGCCGGGGCGTGGCGACAGCGGTTGGCGGGCCGCCTCGCTCGGTGTGAGCGCGCCCAGCAGGCGCGGGGTCAAGCCGCGCAGATCGTCGGGCGCGGGGCTTTGTTCGCGCAGGGTGAGCACCAGGCTCATGGCGCCGACTCCAGCCGGCTCGCGTTCATGCCAGGATCTCCCGCAGGGGGTAGTGGAATTTGCCGAGTTTGCCGCCGTAGTTGCCGGCGGACAGGCGCAGCACCCCGGCGGCGGCGCCGAGGGCGCAGATGGCCAGCATGGCGGCGCGCATGGCGGCGCGCATCTCGGCGTCGCTCAGGGCGTCGAGCACGATCTCCATCACACCGCCCACCGCGGCATCCAGCGCGCTGTCGGTGACGCCGCGCAGTGTGGGGCAGTAGCGGTCGTTGGTCGATGCCGGCAATTTGGCATAGCGCGAGCCCACCTTGGAGCCCGAGCGCGCGATGCCGCCGGGGAAGGGCGCGATCACCCCGGGCAGCGCCGCGATGGCGGTGACGGCCGCCTCGCACGCCGCCAGCGCCTGGGCGCGGCTGCGCCCCAGCACCAGCACATTGCCGCCGCCGATGGCGCGCAGCAGGCCGGTGCTTTCCTCGGCGAGGAATTCGCCGTCCATCACCGGGATGCGCCAGTGGCGCCGCCCGTCCACGATCTTCGACATCTGCCAGCCGTCGCCGAAGTAGCGCAGGTTGCGGCCCAGCGCGATGCGCTCCTCGCTCGCGCAGCCGGCGTACACGGCGGT
>DAIAZB010000794.1 GCA_027443745.1 Thiomonas sp.
TTTCCTCCATCGCCACCATGTGCGCCAGGTAGCCCATGCCGCTGCCGCCCTCCGACTCCGGCACGGTCACGCCGAGCAGCCCGAGGTCGCCCAACTTGCGCCAGAGCTCCATCGGGAACTGGTCGCTGCGGTCGATGTCCACGGCACGCGGCGCGATCTCGGCCTGCGCAAAGTCGCGCACGGCCTCACGCAGCGCATCGATGTCGGGCCCTAGTTGAAAGTTGAGTCCGGGCAGTTGCATGGGGTTTCCTTGCTGTGTTGTCTGCGTTGTCTGAGCGACTTCAGTACCGCTTGGGCACTGGCGCGATGGTCTGCTGCATCAGCGCGCAAATGCTTTCGCTGCCGTCCTCGGCACGATGCAGCACTTCGGCGGTGGTCACGATCAGCCGCCTGCCAGCCCGCGCCACCCGCCCGCGGGCGCGCAATTCGCCGCCGCTGAAAGCCGCCAGAAAATTGATCTTGTACTCCACCGTGGTGACCTCGTCACCCTCGGGCGCCAGAGTCATCGCGGCGTACCCCCCGGCCACGTCGGCCAGTGCGCCTATGGCCCCGCCGTGGAAACCGCCCTGCTGCTGGTTCACCCGCTCGGAATGTGGCAACCGCAATTCCGCCGCCCCGCGCGCCAGCCGCACCAACTCCACCCCCAGCAAAGCCATCAAACCCTGGCGGGCAAAGCTCTGGCGTATGGCCGCCTCCTGCGCAGGCGACAGGGCGGCCGGGTCGGCGGCGGTCAGGGGCATGGGGCGAGTCTCCGAGCGGGGCTGCTCTGGCGGCAGATACATAGACTGAATCTTACCTTCCGTTTACGTCAACGTGAAGAGCGGGCCTGCGCTCTCTGGACGCAACCGTGCGGAAAACTCCACGGCGCCTCGGCGGCAAACTCCTTGTTTTTCGCCCTTTGCGTTAGTCCCATTTTGGGTCTAAGTTCCTCGCAATGCCCGTGCGAGTCATCGCCGTATCGGCCCTTCGAGCCTTCTGGGAGCGGCACCCCGAAGCTGAGCAACCGCTCAAGGCGTGGCACGAAGAAGCCACACAGGCGAACTGGAGTCAGCCCAGTGACATCAAGGCGCAATACCGCAGTGCCAGTGTGCTGAAAAATCGTCGCGTGGTTTTCAACATCAAGGGCCATGGCGATCGGCTGATCGTGGCCATTGCCTACAAGCTCCAGATCGTCTGTTTGAGGTTTGTCGGCACCCATACGGAATACGACGCGGTCGACGCCGAAACCATCGATGCGATCTGAGCAGCCATAGAGAAAACAGCATGGACATCCTGGCCACGCTGGTGCAAGCCTATGAAGCCAGGAACATCCCCATGACGGTACCCGACCCGGTGGAAGCAATCAAATTCCGCATGGATTAATCCGGCCTGAGCGTCAAAGATCTTGAGCCGATGATTGGCAGAAGCAACCGCGTCTACGAGGCGCTGAACCGCAAGCGCCCGCTCACGCTGGCCAAGATCCGCAGACTGCTCGGCAGCCTGGGCATTCCGGCTGATGTGCTGATCGCGGAGGGAGTTTCAGGATAGGGAGTGAGACTGCGCGCATGCTCATCCTCTGCGCCGCACAGCAGTAGTGTCTCGATTTCCGCACGAGGAGTGCGCACAAAGCCATGCATGTGGTTCTTGATCTCGATTCAGTCGACCGAGCCGTCGTCGTCAGCGGCAAAATCACAAAAAAGGCGACGGTCACGCTTGCCCTCAAGGAGTTCATCGCCCGACGCGAGCAAGGGCGGGTGACCGAACGGTTCGGCCAATTGGCGTGGGGCGCCAGGTATGACGGCAAGGCGAAGCGTTCAAGGCGGTGACGCTGCTTGTCGATTCCAGCGTTTATGCTTTGGCGCTACGAGCGACTCCAGACAAGCTGGCATACTGCAGTACGAAGATTGACCTGATTAAACCTGACTACCATCATCTTCGATGGTATCAAGATAGGCTTGAATGCCATTTTCCCTCACATTTTTCCGCAGGTAACAGAATCACACGGGGCGAGAGTGGTACGGTGATATTATTTTGTCGCATAGTATAAGACTCTGGATTTATTGGACGATCTACATTACGCTGGGCACCTCGATGAGTCCATCGAAAATACTTGCTGATCTCATAAGTGCAGCCACTGGCGCGAAAACCCACTACGAAGTTTTGCGAGCGCAAATGAGCGACGCCAAGCCACAGTATGTTGCTGTCATGAACGAATACAGCGACTTCTTCCGTGCATCGCAAGATGCCCACTACACGGCTTGCTTCATTTACTTGGCACACCTATTCGACAAACGTTCAGACTCTTCGTCTTTACCTACCTATCTAGCGGCTATACGCAGCACCACCGATCCAACGAAATTTCAAGATATTGAGTCACGTTTCTCTGCGTTAGCTCGCCGAGCGGCAGGGTTCGTCACGGTACGCCACAAGTTGGTCGCCCATGTTGACGCTGGCTTTTCCGAAAAAGACGTATTCAGCCCGCTTAAGATTAC
Source organism: Thiomonas sp. (assembly GCA_027443745.1). The sequence continues at coordinate 2,472 of DAIAZB010000794.1, forward strand.
TTGGAATCAAATCCGAGGCATCATCTACGATACCGCTGCGTTCGTTGAAGAACTCGCTGGTGCTCCCCATCAAGGTGCAGTCGGCATTCCTCGCGACGGGAGGCTCAGTGAGGCAACCTTGAAAGTACTTCGCGCACTCAAATGAGCCACCCCACCCAACCCATCATTCCATCGGGCCTGCGCAAAAAACCGCGCAGGCCCGGTGAATTCATTCGTTAACCACAAGGGAGCGATCTCGTGCGGAATGACGAAGAAATTGCAGAAGAGGTTGGGGCATATCGCGCCCAGGAATCTTCATTGAAGGCTGCGATCCATGAAAAATCGAAGCTTTATTTCGGCGTTGCTTTTCTTGCTATGATTTTCTATGCGGCGGCTGCCTTCGGCCCTAATTGGGTTCGCTGGGTGGCTGGCTTTTTTATTGCAGCCTTATTGTTGGGCCAATTTCGCACACTTTCCTTGCTACGCCAGCTTCAGCAGTTTTACAGCCCATTTCGAAACGATTTCGTCCTTCGGAACCACTTGCTTATGGGCACAGTGGCCTTGTTGGCTCTGACCTATGCACTGTTAGGGTTTTGGGGGCGTTGGCCCGTGCCTTGGTTGGCAATCGCGCTAGCCACCATCATTAACCTTGTGCACGGTTTCGGGTATGCTCCAAAGGAAAATTATCGCTAACCTGGCGCTCCAGTGGGCCGCTCTGCAAGAGGGCGAAGTCCGCTTGCAGAGCGGCCCTGTGCTTGCACGCTAGCTTTTTATAAGGGAGTTTTATGAAAACAAAACTGAGTTGTGCCTTAACTATTCTGCTGCTTTCTGGCTGTGCATCTGGCATAGTTCCCATAGGGCCTGACACTTATATGATGTCAGACACAGGAGCATGGTCATGGTCATCCGGCAGCAACTTAAAAGCCGGTATTTACAGAGATGCCTATGCATTTTGTCTTAAAAAAGGTAAAGAGATGATGCCTGTAAGCACCGATCAGACTGATGCTAATTTTTCAACTTTTGCACATGCAGAGGTTCAATTTCGATGTCTAGCTAAAGGTGACCCAGAGTTGCGTCGCCCAACGATGGAGGAGACCCCTGATATCGTTATTCAAAATAAATAAGCTATAAAGGGTCCACAATCAAGGCTACGTGTCATATTTTGCAGTGGCTAAAGTGACCACTCAATCTGGGGCCACGACATGCTTATCACCACTACTGAAGCCAAGAGCAGGGGCAAACCCGATCAGGCGCCACTTGCCGTACTCGCGTCTGTCAACCGGCTTGACAAGCAGACCACTCCAGCCCATCTGTTCTGCCAGCGACAGCGATAACCCACTTTCGTTTGCAAGAACACGTAGGGTATCGGCGCGTTGGGTTATGCGCCGGTGGACAGCAAAAACCTGCCGAGTCCCTGCGAGCGCAATTGAGCGCGAGCACGCGTGCAACAGAAAGGCGGACTCAGCCACCTTGCATTTTCAACAGCACCCGTGCCTCGGTCTCATAGGCGCGAATCTCCTCCAGTGTCGTTTCGAGGTCGGCCATGCGGCTTTCGATCTCGGCGCGGTGCTGGCCGAGCACCTGCAGGAAGCGGCGCAGTTGGGGTGCCGTGTCGCGCGGCGATTCGTACATCGACACCAGCTCCTTGATCTCGGCCAGGCTCAACCCCAGGCGCTTGCCGCGCTGTGTGAGCTTCAGGCGCGTGCGGTCACC
>DAIAZB010000795.1 GCA_027443745.1 Thiomonas sp.
TGCGGTGATGAAGGGCATGGAACTGCTGGGCGTGAAACCCAGCCAGATGGAAGCCATCAGCTACGGCAAGGAAAAGCCCAAGGCGCTTGGCAACACCGAGGCTGATTACGCCGAAAACCGTCGCGTGGACATCGTCTACCAGAAATGATGCAGCAAATCCCGGTGCCTACACCCCGCCCTGCGGGGTTGCCTGAGTTGCGCAGCAGGGCCACGGCCCTGCTGCTCGGACTTGGGCTCGCGCTGGCATGGCTGCCCCAGGCGCATGCCGACATGTTTCCCGACAACGAGGCACGCCGCGCCATTCTTGACCTGCGCGGGCAGATCGCGCAAAACCAGCAGGCCAACCAGGCGCAATCGGCACAGCAGGCGCAGCAGATCCAGCAGATCCGCAGCTCGCTGCTCGATCTGGCGAATCAGATCGAGCAACTCAAAACGGAAATCGCCCAGCTGCGTGGCCAGCAGGACACCACCACGCGCCAGCTCAACGACACCATCGCCAAGGTGGCAGCCAGCCAGAAAGACCTGACCCAGCGCATGGCACCGCTGGAACCGGTGGCGGTGCAAATCGGTGGCAAGAGCTATACCGTGCAGCCAGCGGAAAAAGCGGCTTACGAACAGGCGTTGGCGGCCTTCCGCAGTTCCGATTTTGCTGGGGCCGGTAGTCAGTTCAAGGCGTTCCTGGCCCAGTATCCATCGAGCCCTTATGCCTCGGAAGCTCAGTATTGGCTGGCCAATTCCCTGTACGCGCAGAAGCAGTACAAAGATGCCGTTACAGCCTTCAACGGTCTCATCAACGGCTACCCGGGCAGCAGCCGCATTCCCGAGTCGATGCTTGGCTTGGCCAATTGCCAAGTGGAATTGCGTGACGTACGTGCTGCCAGGCTCACGCTGCAGAAGCTCGTGAAGATCTACCCACAGTCCGAAGCCGCGCAAGCCGCCAAGGACCGCTTGGCCAAGCTGCGCTGAAGGCGCATGGCCGAGGCCCAGACGCCGGTGGCGGCCGGCACGCCCGCCGTGGTGTTGCTGTCAGGCGGCCTGGATTCAGCCACCGTGCTGGCCCAGGCGCGCGCCCAGGGCTTCAACTGTTACGCCCTCTCCTTGCACTACGGCCAACGCCACAGCGCCGAGCTGGATGCCGCGCGGCAGGTGGCTCAGGCGCTCGGCGCAGCGCGGCATGAAGTCATCCGACTCGATCTGGCGCGTTTCGGCGGTTCGGCCCTCACCGATACCGCGCTACGGGTTCCCACGGAAGGTGCGCAGGGTGGCATTCCCATCACTTACGTGCCCGCGCGCAACACCGTGATGCTGGCGCTGGCCTTGTCCTGGGCCGAGGCGTTGGGAGCGCGCGATTTGTTCTACGGCGCCAACGCCGTCGATTATTCCGGCTACCCGGACTGCCGTCCGGAGTTCGTGGCCGCGTTCGAACGCCTGGCCAATCTCGCGACCAAGGCTGGTGTGGAGGGCGGCCACATCCGCGTGCATGCGCCCATCATTCAGTTGAGCAAAGCACAAATCATCCGCGAAGGTCTGCGCCTGGGCGTCGACTTCAGCCAGACTGTGAGTTGCTATCAGGCCGACGACCAGGGCCGCGCCTGCGGACGTTGCGATTCCTGCCGCATCCGAGCCGCTGGTTTCAGCGAAGCCGGCGTGCCCGACCCGACACGCTACCGGTCTGTCGAC
>DAIAZB010000796.1 GCA_027443745.1 Thiomonas sp.
ATCCAGGACCTGCACATGCTCGGGACCCACTTGAAGCGGATCGACGTGCCGCCAGCCGTACGGAAGCGGATGCGCGACCAGCTGCGTGCCGAGATCGACCGCGCATCGCGCTGACCCCGGCGCGCATCCATGCACCGCGGATGCCCCTTCGGGGTAATTTGTCGTGTGCCGCTGGACCGCGCCGGAAGGGTTCTACCCTCCAGCATGGGCCCGCGCTCCGCTCACATCTGCTCCAGCTCCCTGCCCCGTGTCTCCCTGACGCAGCAGAGCACGAACACTGTCGACAGCGCGGCCGCCACGGCGTAGATGGCGTAGGTCGGTGCGAGGCCGATGCCGACCAGCAGCAGCGGGAAACTGATGGTGATGGCAAAGTTGGCGATCCACTGCGCGGCGCCGGAGACGGCCAGGCTGGAACCGCGGATCTGGTTTGGGAACATCTCGCCCAGCATCACCCACATCACCGGCCCCCACGACATATTGAAGAACACCACGTAGACGTTGGCTGCCACCAGCGCCAGCGTTCCCGCCGGCGGCGGCAGCGCGAGCTTACCTGCCGCATCGATGTGCGCCTGTGCGAAGGCCCAGACCACCAGCGCCAGCGAGACCGCCATGCCCAACGAGCCGATCCAAAGCAGCGGCTTGCGGCCGATGCGATCCACCAGTGCCACGGTGACGAGGCAGGCCGCGATGCTGAGCGCGCCCGACACCACATTGATGAGTAGTGCGTCGCTCTCGGAGAACCCCACCGCCTGCCACAGCACGGCACCGTAATAGAACACCACGTTGATGCCGACCAGTTGTTGCAGCACCGCCAGCCCGATGCCAACCCATACGATAGGGCGCATGCGGTTCGTGGTCTTGTCCACCAGGTCGGACAGCCTGGGGCGATGGCGGTCCTGCGCCAGCGAAGTGCCGATCTCGACCAGCTTGGTGCGGGCAATGACCTCGCCGTACAGACGGGTGAGCACGACCTGGGCATCCGCCTCACGCTTGCGCATCACAAGGAACCGCGGGCTTTCGGGAATGAACACCAACGAGACCAGGAACAGCGTGGAAGGCAACGCCTGCATCCAGAACATCCAGCGCCACGCGTCCTGGCCCAGCCACAACGTTTCGGTGGATGCGCCCGCTGCCCTCGCCAGCAGGTAGTTGCTGAGGAATGCGCAAAACAGTCCGCTGATGATGGCCACCTGCTGCATGGTGGCGAGCCGCCCGCGATAACGCGCCGGCGCGACCTCGGCGATGTAGGCCGGAGCGATCACGCTGGCCGCGCCCACCGCAAAGCCCCCGGATAGGCGCGCCGCCACGAAGAACACCACGCCGGGCGCGGCACCGGCGACCAGCGCCGACAGTAGGAACAGGATCGCCGCGGCGATCAGCACCGTGCGGCGTCCCTTGTAGTCGGCCGCACGCCCGGCGAAGAACGCCCCTACCGCGCAACCCAGCAGCATCGAGGCCACCTCGAAGCCAATGCCGGCAGCAGTAGAGTGGAATGCCTGTTTCAGGCCGTCCACCGTGCCGTTGATGACGCCGCTGTCGAAGCCGAACAGGAAGCCGCCCAGGGTGGCCACGCCACTGACCTGCACGATCAGCCGCGTGTTTTCCGTCGGCTCCTGCGAGCTATCGGCATCAAGGGTCGCGCTGTACATTTCCATCGCCGGATCTCCGCAGCGGCGCCGCGCTTACGCGCTCACCAGATACTGGTTGACAAGGTTTTCGTAGCGCTCCTGCTTGCCGCTGCGCTGGGCCGGCTCGCCGCGCGCGATCGCGTGGGAACGCAGATCATCCATGCCCAACCTGCCTTCCGCAAACGCACGGCCATTGCCGGCGTCGAAACTGGCGTAGCGCTCCGCCCGCCACTGCTCCAGCGGTGACCGGGTGAGCAGCGCATGCGCCACCTCCAGGCCGTGCGCGAAGGCGTCCATGCCTCCGATGTGGGCGATGAAGAGATCCTCGGCATCGGTCGACTCGCGGCGCACCTTCGCGTCGAAGTTGAAGCCACCCGGCGCCAGTCCGCCCTGCCGCAGCACCACCAGCATCGCGCCTACCGCATCGTAGAGGTCGCTGGGGAACTGGTCGGTATCCCAGCCGTTCTGCGCGTTGCCTCGGTTGGCGTCGATGCTGCCGAGCAGGCCATGGTCGGAAGCCACTTGTAGATCATGCTCGAAGGTATGGCCCGCCAGGGTGGCGTGGTTCGCCTCGATGTTGAGCTTGAAATCCCGCTCCAGCCCATGCGCCTTCAGGAAGCCCGCCACCGTCGACGAATCGAAGTCGTACTGGTGCTTCATGGGCTCCATCGGCTTGGGCTCGATCAGGAAATTGCCCTTGAAGCCGATGCTGCGACCGTAGTCGCGCGCCATCGCCAGGAAGCGTGCGAAGTGGTCCAGTTCGCGCTTCATCTGCGTATTGTGCAGCGAGGCGTAGCCCTCGCGGCCGCCCCAGAACACGTAGTTGCCACCACCCAGTTCCACCGTGGCGTACAGCGCGGCCTTGACCTGCACGCCGGCGCGTGCAACGACGTCAAAGTCGGGATTGGTGGCTGCACCGTTCATGTAGCGCGGGTGGCTGAACAGGTTCGCCGTGCCCCAAAGCAGTTTCATGCCGGTGGCCTGCTGGCGCTCCTTGGCCAGTGCGACCATATGCCCGAGGTTTCTTTCGTACACGGCGACATCATTGGCATCGGGCGCCATGTCGGTGTCGTGGAAGCAGTAGTACGGCACGCCGAGTTTGGTGAAGAACTCGAATGCGGCGTCCATCTTCGCCTCGGCGCGCGCCAGCGGCGCTCCATCCGTATCCCACGGATACGCGCGCGTACCGGGGCCGAACGGATCATGCCCCGTGTTGCAGAAGCTGTGCCAGTAGCACACCGCAAAGCGCAGGTGCTCGGCCATGGTCCTGTCGCCGATCTTCCGGTTCGCGTCGTAGTGCTTGAAGGCCAGCGGATTGTCGGATCCGACACCCTCGTAGGGGATGCGGCCGATGCCGCCGAAATATTCGCGCTTGCCGACGAAGTAGGTGTTCATGGGGTACTTTCCTCTGCGAATTGCATCGATGACAGGTCAGGCCTTGGCTGCCTGGAGCAGCTGGAGTGCGGCCAGCTGTCGGAGAAATTGCCGGTAGGGCTCGCGATGCGAGTGCACGCGCCCAGCTTCGGGCCAGGCCGCGTGCTTCTCTTCCAGCGCCACGTGTTCCCTCGCGATTTCTGCGATGTCGGCGGCGTCGCCGCCGTGGTGCCGCCATGCCCACAGGGCCTGCAAGGCCGCGCCCAGCGCTGCGCCCTCGGCTTCCACCGGTGCTTCCACCGGCAGTTCGAACACATCGGCCACCATCTGCCGCCATGACGCACTGTTCGCACCGCCACCGGTGAGACGGACCGCGCCAAATTCGAGGCCCGCTGCACGCAATGCGTCGAAGCCGTTGCGCAGCGCGTAGGTCGCGCCCTCCATCGCGGCGCGATACACGTTGGCGCGCGTGAAGTTGCCAGGCGTCATGCCGTGCAGGCTGGCGCGCGCAGAAGGCAGGTCCGGCGTGCGCTCACCGTTGAAGAACGGCAACATCAGCAGCCCGTCGGCGCCAGGCAGCGTACGTTCCAGCAGTGCCTCGCCTTCGCCCACGCCGAAACCGAAGGCTTCCGCGACGCGGCTTGTGGCCACCGTGCAGTTCATGGTGCAGATCAGCGGCAGCCAGCCTCCGGTGGACGAACAGAACGCTGCCCACAGGCCTTCGCTGCTGACCACCGGGCGATCCGTATGGGCGAACAGCGTGCCCGAAGTGCCCAGGCTCACGCTGAGCATGCCTGGCGCCACGTTGCCGGTGCCGATGGCAGCCATCATGTTGTCGCCGCCACCCGCGGACACGCGTACCCCATGCGGCAGGCCCAGTTGGTCGGCAACGGCGGGCGCGACGGGGGCGCTGAAATGGGCGTCCACCAGCGGCGGCAGGCAACACGACAGGTCGCAATCCGCATCGGTGGCGGCAAGCATCGCCGCCGACCAGCGGCGCTTGCGCACGTCCAGCCAGCCGGTGCCGGAGGCGTCGCCGCATTCCATCCAGCGTTCGCCGGTAAGCCAGAAATTGAGGTAGTCATGCGGCAGCAAGATGCTGGCCAGCCGGCGATAGACCTCCGGACGGTGCTTGCGCGTCCACGGCAACTTGGACGCGGTGTAGCCCGCCAGGACGGGGTTTCCCGCCAGGACGATGCATTGCCGCGCGCCACCGGCCGCCACCATGATCTCGTCGCACTCGCGCCAGCTGCTGGTATCGCACCAGAGCTTGGCCGGCGCGAGCACCGTACCCGCTGCATCCAGCGGCACGAAGCCGTGCTGTTGGCCGGAAACGCCGATGGCCACGATGCGCGCGCGCAGTCCGCCGTCGAGGTCGGCGAAGCATTGCCGCACGGCTTCGATCCACCATTCCGCCTGTTGCTCGCGGCTGCCATCGGCCCCTTCGGTCAAGGCCAGCGGCCGGCTACGCAGCGCAAGCGTACGGCAGCTCCCGACGTCGCGGGCAAGCAGCTTTACGCTCTGTGTGCCGATATCCAGCCCAACGACGACGCTCATGTCCCTACCCGCATCCGGCGATCCTCGACACGTCGTCAAGCCGTGCCGGAACCCATTTCGGAACGCCGAATCACAAGCCCGGGGCACGGGCCGCCACGTTCCGTCTCGCCTTGGATGCTGCGGTTGGCACCGCAGGGCCGCAATTGCGAAATCCACCACGCCGGGCATTCATTTTACGTGCCGCAACGCCGCATGCGCGGCCGACGCGGCAACGGGTATCTTCGCAAGGAGTCCGGCGGATATCGACGAAAACCCATGCCCTCCCCGCACCGTATCGCGCTGCTGTTCAATGCGAACAAGGTCTACGACCGTCACGTCATCACGGGCATCGGCCAGTACCTGACATCCACGCGCGTGGAGTGGGATCTCTTCATGGAAGAGGATTTCCTCAGCCGTACCGTGGGCATACACAACTGGCGCGGCGACGGCATCATCGCGGACTTTGACGACCCGGTCGTGGGCGAAACGCTGGCAGGCATGTCCCTGCCGGTGGTCGCGGTGGGTGGTTCGTACGCCGACACCAGCCAATATCCGAAAGGCATCCCCTATGTGGGCACCGACAACGCCAAGCTGGTACGGCTTGCCTACGATCATCTGATCGACCAGGGCCTGCAGCGCTTCGCCTTCTATGGCTTGCCGCCCACTGCCGGCAACCGCTGGGCGCTGGAACGCGAACAGGCGTTCCTCGCCATGACGCGCAACGACCATCTCGAAGGTATCGTGTTCCGCGGCTCGCCCACTAGCGCCGGCGGTTGGGGCGTGGCGCAGGAAGCCATGGTGGACTGGGTGCGCTCGCTGCCCAAACCGATCGGCATCATCGCCGTCACTGACGCGCGCGCGCGCCATCTGCTGCAAGCCTGCATCGTGGCCGACGTGCCGGTGCCGGCGGAGATCGCGGTGGTGGGCATCGACAACGACCCGATGGCGCAACTGCTGAGCCGCATCCCGCTGACCTCGGTGATCCAGGGCGCCGAGGAAATGGGACATACCGCGGCGCGCCTGCTGCACCAGATGCTGCACGGCGGCCGGGTGGCGGACCAGCGCATCATCGTGCCGCCCAAGGGCATCAACGTGCAGGCCAGCAGTCATCACGTGCCGATGAACAATCCGCATGTGATGCGCGCGTTGCACTACATCCGCCACTACGCCTGCCTGGGCATCAAGACCGACCAGGTCGCCGATTACGTGGGCGTGTCGCGCACCCTGCTGGAGGAACACTTCAAGCGCGAAGTGAAGCTGACGGTGCACCAGGCCATTCTCAGACACAAGCTGGACACGGCCCAGGCAATGCTGGCCGACGCCAGCGTGCCGCTGGCCGACGTGGCCGTGCGCAGCGGATTCACCTCGCTGCAGTACATGTATGCGGTGTTCCGCCGCGAACTGGGCTGCACCCCACGCCAGTATGCGGAGGAACCGCGTACGCCCGCCGAGCCGAAAATCGCGGCAACAAAGGGCAAGGCCTCGCCTACCCTTCGAAGCAGTCCGCTTTCCGGTTGACGCACATCGTCGACCCCGCGTCCGGTGCGGCCGGCCAACTGCCGGCAGGCGATGACCTAGGCGCGTCGAGCGCCCGCTCTCCTGGATCCGGCCGCAGCCAGCCTGCGCAACGCATGCAGCCTGGTCAGCCTGGGGCAAAAAAGCTCGGCACACGCGGGGAGTGGCGCCAGTGCCGATGCACGGCGGCGTGCGCACACAGGACGCGCATGCCGCCATGAAGCCACGCGCATGAGGGGCTACGTGCATGCGCGGTTCCGGGCAGCCATGCGCCCCGGCACGTGCGGGGAGTCACGTTCGATCGCGCAGGGCGCAGACCATCCGGAACGACCGCAGGGGCGCCCACCATCCCCGCTCCTGCCTGTCCGGGGTCGATGCTGAAGAGGCGCCCCGGGCGGAACAATTGCGAAATCACCAAGCGCCGCTAATGTTTATTCGTATGCATTCGCACATGCCGCTCCGTCGCGTGCGCTTGCTGTTAGCGTGCAACCGATCCAGGCATCGGGGCATTGCATGTTCTTCCGGCACGCCGTTCGCACCAGCCATCGAAACCGGTTCGCGCGGCGCAGTGGCTGGCTGCTGCCGGCACTGGCGTTGGCGTGTTTCCCGTCGCTCGCCACGCAGGCGCCGTTCGAGCCCACTGCAAAGACGCTCACCCCGGCGCAAATGGATCAGGCGTGGCAACGCGCCACCGCACGCTACGCGCCGGCCCGCAGGGCGCTGCTGGATCAAGTTGCCAGGGGCGACGCCGCAGGGCCGTTCAGGCCCGACTGGACCTCCCTCGTGCGATACCGGACGCCTGCATGGTTCGGCGCCGCCAAGTTCGGCATCTTCATTCACTGGGGCCTGTACGCCGTGCCAGCCTTCGCCAACGAGTGGTATCCGCACAACCTGTACGATCCGGCGACGCCCGAGCATGCCCACCAGCTTGCCACCTACGGACCACTCACGCGGCATGGCTACAAGGACTTCGCCGCCAGCTTCACCGCGCGACACTGGGACCCTGCCGCATGGGCGAAGCTGTTCAAGCTTGCCGGTGCGCGCTACGTGGTGCAGGTAGCCGAACATTCTGACGGCTTCGCGATGTACGACTCGAAGCTATCGCGCTGGACCGCCGCGCAGATGGGTCCACGGCGCGACGTGGTGGCCGAGCTGGAACAGGCGGTGCGCGCCCAAGGACTGCGCTTCGGCCTGTCATCACATCGCGCGGAGCACGACTGGTTCTTCGACTACGGTCGCACCATTGCCTCGGACGTGAACGACCCGGCCTACGCGGACCTCTACGGCCCTGCGGTACCGCACTTCGTGCAGGACGGCGACCAGGACCTGCAACAGGACTGGACCTATGTATCGCCGGCCTACGTGGACGACTGGTTGGCGCGCACCACCGAGCTGGAAGCCTATTACAAGCCTGACCTGATCTACCTCGACTGGTGGGTGGGTCATCCCGCGTTCCGCGACGCGCTGGCCGATTTCCTCGCCTACTACTACAACCGCGGCGCGCAGCGTGGCGGTGTGGTGCTGAACTACAAGCTGCACGCCCTGCCCGATGGCAGCGGCGTGCTGGACGTGGAGCGCGGCGCGCTCGGTGCCATCCGCCCTTCGCCATGGCAGACCGACACCACCATCAGCAACAGCTCATGGGGCTACGTGGCGCACGACACCTATCGCTCCGCCACCTCGATCATCCAGTTGCTGGCCGACGTGGTGAGCAAGAACGGCAACCTGCTGCTGGACATCGGCCCGAAACCCGACGGCAGCATCGCGCCGCAGGAGCAGGCCGTGCTGCGGAAGATCGGCCAGTGGCTGACGACCAACGGCGCGGCGATCTATGGCAGCCACCCGTGGCGCGTGTTCGGCGAGGGCCCCACCACGACGGACGCCGGCACGTTCAAGGAGCAACTGGCCAAGCCCTGGACCACTGCCGATTTCCGCTTCACCCGCGACAAGGACATGTTGTACGCCATCGAGCTGGCCTGGCCGGCAGACGGGACGGTGACCATCCACAGCCTCAAACCCGGCGATCGGGTGCAGGACGTGCGCCTGCTGGGTTCGTCCACGCCAGTACGCTGGCAAAGCACCGCGCAGGGACTGGTGCTGCATGCCGGCGCGCGGCCCGCCGGCCCCGCGGCCTTCGTCTATGCCATCCGTACAGCCACGGACACCCCATGAAGAAAACCATCGAGCGCACCGGCGACGCAGCCGACGCAGCATCCATGACCGCGCCGAATCTCGCGCGACGGAATCTTTTCAAGGCCATGGCCACGGGCGCGGTCGCCATGCCGCTGGCTAGGATGACGAAGGCGGATGCCGGCCGGCCATGCATCGACCTCGTACCAAGCTGGGGCAAAGGCATCGAAGGCCAGCGCATGGCCGATCTCGGCAACGGCAGCTACCTCAACCCCATCGTGGCCGGCGACCATCCCGATCCCGCCGTGCTCCGGGACGGTGACGACTACTACATGACGTTCACGCCGTTCACCACCTCGCCCGGGCTGGTGATCTGGCATTCGACCGACCTGGTCAACTGGACGCCGGTCGCCACCGCCCTGCACAAGCCGATGGGCAACATCTTCGCGGTCAACCTGTGCAAACACGGGGGTCGCTACTACATCTACCTGCCGACCCAGCAGGCGGGCGGCGGCTGGTCGATCTTCGTGATCACCGCCGAGCACATCGTCGGCCCATGGAGCGAGCCGGTCGACCTCGACATCCCCGGCTGCATCGACCCGGCCCACGTGGTCGGCGAGGACGGCAAGCGCTACCTGTTCGTCAACGGCATCCGCATGATCCGCCTGACCGATGATGGCATGGCCACCGACGGCAAGCTGGTGCACGCGTACACCCCCTGGCAGTACCCGCAGGACTGGGTGGTCGAGGACTTCGCCCCGGAAGGACCGAAGCTGCTGCGCCGCGACGGCTGGTTCTACCTGGTCAGCGCCGTCGGCGGCACGGCCGGCCCGCCCACCAGCCACATGGTCATCGTGGCGCGCTCGAAGTCGGTGCACGGCCCGTGGGAAAACTGTCCGCACAATCCCATCGTGCGCACCCGATCGGCGGCCGAACCCTGGTGGTCGCGCGGCCACGCGACCTTCGTCGAGGCGCCGGCCGGCGACTGGTGGATGATCTACCACGGCTACGAGAACGGTTTCCGCACGCTGGGCCGGCAGACGCTGCTGGAGCCCATGACGTGGACCGCGGACGGCTGGCCGGTGGCGACCGGCGGCGACCTGTCGCGGCCGCTGCGCAAACCGGCGGGCGGGCGGCCTGGTCCGTCCGGCTTCGCGTTGTCGGACGACTTCTCCACCGACCGGTTCGGCGTGCAATGGTCCTTCCACGATCCGCGCCCCACCGAAATGCAGCGGGTCCACCGCGATGGCCACGGCATGTTGCTGGCCGGTGCCGGCACGTCGCCGGCGGACAGTTCCCCGATGACCTGCTGCGCGGGCGACCGCGCCTACGTGGTGGAACTCACGCTGGAACCGTCCGAGCACGCCGAGGCCGGGCTGCTGCTGTTCTACAACCACAAGGCCTTCGTCGGCGTCGGCTTCACGCCGGATACGATCAAGATCTTCGAATACGCGCAGGAACTGACCTGGGCCCGCATCCAGCGGGACAACCGGCGGGTGCGCGTGCGCCTGACCAACGACCACAACGTGGTGACCTTCGAGTACTCACACGATGAC
>DAIAZB010000797.1 GCA_027443745.1 Thiomonas sp.
GTACACATCTGCGATGCGGTGGCGCTGGACGATGCCGAAATCTGGGAGCTGCCCTATCCGCCGGTGCTGGATGCGCTGAAGCACGTCCCCGAATTGCAGGTGCGGCTGGCGACCGCGCTGGCCGAGGAAATCCGCCGCGACCGCGTCTGGATGCTGGCCATCGGCACGCTGCCGGCCGAGCAGCGCGTGGCGGCTTTCCTGGTGTCCCCTTGATTTTGCTTCCCAGAGTTGCGCCAGTCGACGCAGGTTAAGTCATTGAATTGAAAGTAAAATTCTTCGCGAGCCGAGAAGATGTCCCAGTAAATCAATGACTTGCTGTTATGTTGGACTTTCTGACGCAATGGTTGGGAGGCGCGCATGCAGTATTGGCAAGCTCCGTACCTTGGGCTGCGATCGATGCCCAAGGAGCTCAACCAGTTCGAACTCAACTCGTTCTTCACGTTTTCGGGTAAGGAGCGGGGTGTCATCCTCGCTCGGCGGGAGCGGCTGCACCAGCTCGGACTGGCGCTGCAGATCGGCTTCATCCGGATGACCGGCTGTCTGCTCACCGCCGTCAAGGTCGTGCCATCGGAACTCTGGGCGCATCTCGGCGACGTCTTGGGTGTACAGCCTCCCGAGATCGCTTCCCTGCGCTCCCTCTACCGCCGCAAGCAAACGTATTTCAGCCACCAAGCCATGGCGCTGGAAGCGCTGGGGTTCGTGCGGATGACCGAACATCAGCGCCGGGCCTTGGTGCGCTACCTTCGCCTGGAAGTACTCGCCGAGTTTGACCGGCATCGCTTGATGACCCGGGTCCGGACTTGGCTCTACGAACACGCGATTCTCAACGAGAACGAGCGGACGCTCCGCAGCGCGATCGACACAGCCCTCAAACTGGCGGAAGGCGATCTCCACACGACGCTCCAGAAGGACGTGCCCGCGGCGCTGCTCGAATCATGGATCAGCGCATTCGAAACCCCGCACGCATCGGGCCTATCCCTCCAGGAATGGCTCGGGCAGGTACCGCGCCGGCAATCCTTTCCGCAGCTCCGCGAACAGTTCGAACGCATCCGTTACCTGACCGAACTCGGCGTCGCCCGTCACGTTGTGCCATCGATCCCCGACTACACCAAACGCCACTACGCGCAATCGATGGCGGATCGGCCGCCCTCGGTCAGCCAACGTATCACCGAGCCACGACGTACGATCGAGATCGTTTGCTTCCTGCAGACGGCGCTATGCACCGCCACCGACACCGTGTTGACGATGACGCGACAGCATATCGCCAACCTCTGGAACGCTGGCATGCGCACGGTGGCGAAGACCACGGAGGAGCGGGCCAGGACGCTGGTTTCCTTCGCCAGGGACATGCGTGCGCTGGCCCTGGATCACTCGCTCAACGTAAAGAAGCTGCGAGCGGCCATCCTGCAAGCCGTCGACGCGGTAGGTGGCGGCCGTCCGATCAGCCGGGCCCGCCTGACGCGCGAGCAACTGCTCGTCCAGAACAGCCGCCAATCGCGGTCGTTGCTGAAGATGCTGTGCACGCTTCCGTTCGAAGGTGCGTCGTCGCATGCCGTGCTCCAGGCTTTGGATGTGCTGCGTGAGGTCTATCCGCAACGAAAGCCTGCGCTGCCCGAGATCGTACCGGTGGACCTTGGCAAGGTCTGGAAGGAGATGCTGGCCGATTCGGACCGGCAACGCGCCCTTCGGGCGTTTGAGGTGGCGACCCTGCTCGCGCTGCGACGTGCACTGAAATGCGGCAGCGTCTACGTTGCTCACAGTTTCAGCTTCCGCAGCCACGAAAGCATGCTCATCCCGGCCGAGGAATGGGCGAAGACGCGCGTGCAACACTATGTGCGCCTCCATCTTCCCCAAGACCCGGCGAAATTTACCGACCCTCTGGTCAAAGAGGTGTCGCGGCAACTCAAGCGGCTGGACAAAGCGGTGCGCGCCGGTGAGGTCGCCGTCGAACGAGGTGGCCTTCGCCTCGGAAAATTGGAGGCCGAAGACGTACCTGAGGTGGTGACGGTGTTGCGCGAGGCCATGCTGGCGAAGATCGGCCAGGCCGAATTGCCTGGCGTGATGATGGAGGTGGATAGCCATACCCGCTTCAGCTGGATCCTCCTCGGACGCGAGCCGCGATCGATCGACGAACTGCACCTGGTCTACGCCGGTCTGCTGGCCCAAGGGACCGCGCTTTCGGCCGCGGATATGGCGCGGATGATGCCGAGCCTTTCGACCGAGGCGATCCAGCAGAGCATGCGCTGGATCGCGCAGGAAAAACGCCTGCGCGAAGCCAACACAGCGGTATTCGAATACATGCAGGGTCACCCCATCGCCGCCTCCTGGGGACGGGCGGATTTGGCTTCGGCCGACATGATGAGCCGCGCCGTGGCCACTGGCGGACATCTCTCGCGGCGCGATCCGCGAACCAAGGCGAAATCGATCGGCATCTACACGCACATCCATGATCGCTGGGGCATTCCGTACGATCAGCCGGTCGTACTGGGGGACCGGCAAGCAGGCGTGGCCTTGGAAGGCTACTTGCGTAGCCAAACCTATGCCCCGATCACCCAGTTGGCCGTCGACACGCATGGCCAGACCGAATTCAGCATGCACTTCGGTAAGCTTTTGGGGTGCGATATCTGCCCACGGCTGCGGCACGCCGCCACACACAAGCTGTACGTGCCGCCGGGCGTGGACATCCCGAAATCGTTGACCGAGGTGGTGGCGAAAAGCCGCGCTCGCACGGAGAAGCTGCATGCCGTGTGGGATGAACATGTTCGCGTGGCCGCGTCGGCCTCGGTCGGCACGGCAAGCGCGGTCGACCTCCTGTCTCGCTGGGGTTCGGCCGCGCGTGGGGAGCCTTTCTATGAAGCCGGGGTGCACATGGGCCGCCTGCTGCTGACCCTGTTTCTCTGCCGCTGGTTCACGCAGCCCGATTTTCGCCGGGAAATCCTCCGTACCCTCAATCACGGTGAACGCGTGCATGTGTTGGAGCACGCACTCGAAACGGGCAAGGTACCGCCGCATCAACATCGATCGCCCACCCGCCTTCGCGGGGTTTCTTCCTCCATTGCATTGTTGAGCAACGTGGTCATGGCATGGACCACCGCACGGATGGAGGAAGTGATCCCTACGCTGCCAGCGGAGATTGCCGTCCATGCGACGCCCGCGAACCTTCGCTTCGTCGCGCCGATTCAGGAGGGGCTGATCAATTTTCGTGGGCTGTTCCTGTTTCCGACTGAGCGGTACTTGGCCAGGATTTTGCCCAGCCTGGTGCCGGCGAGGGCATTGCTTCGTAGTGTGCGTTAGGAGTCTGGGCGGCAGGAGGGGCTCCTTGTCATCGGATGCGGGAAGTGGCCACGGTTGTCGCCGGCATGACCTTGCGCCGGGGCGACGGAGCGCAGGGCGCTGTGGCGGTACCCGGCAGCCAATCTTCATGCAGCTCAACAGACGGCAACGTAAAGGTCAACCACACGGATCGAGAGAAAGCCCCAGGACCGCGCCATCTTCTTGATGCCGCCGTACCCATTCAGCCGACTCTGCGTCACGCTGAATTCCCAGGCTCGGCAAATCCACAGCAGCTGCGGGGTCGAGACCAACGCCAAGAAAGTTCGCCACTCCCGCCACTGTACCTTCGGGGTCAGCAAGCAATGCTTCATATGTTATGGCGTGCACTTCCGTTTTGGTCAGCGTAAAAAGTTCGCCCCAGAAATCCATTTGATACTTCAATGCAGCGACAGCTAAACGAATGTCCTCTTCGTCGTAAACGGGCCTCTCTCGCATGGGTACACCGTGAAACCATGCGCCGGACCGTATGGCCTTGCTGTAAGACACCGCCTGCTCGATAAGATTCGATCGCGTGAGATAAACCACCTTATCGGGCATGATTTCTGGTAGCAATTCCGGGTACTGATTACCACTGCGAACGTAATCGGAAACAAACATCTTGTACCCGAATACGCCGTTGCGCGAAGTTCTAATGCGCTTGAGGGTGTTCCAATACGCCACGTAGTCGTCACCCGTATCGAGCCTTTTACGCATCATGTCCATGAAAGGCGTATTGGGGTATTCCATTGGCGCCCCCATGACGCCTGTTTTCCAGAGTTGCATCGCGAGATGCGTGCTTCCGGATCTCGGGATCGCTGCCAACATGTAGCTTGTCCTTGGCGGATCCTCAAACCCAGGAAAATCATATTCTTCGCCGTACAGTACTGGGATATTCATGCGTATTAATCCGCCAACCTAACCAGATTCCATGCAGCCATTGACATCGCCGTACAACGCAGAGACGGCGACATATCGGCACACCATTCATACCGGCTCTATCCTGCGCTCCACCCGCCACGCTTTATAACAGTGCGGTGCCATAACCAGTGCCACGGCAACGTCTGAATTCGTCAACGTGCACTATCTGTCAATTTCCAGACGTTTTTGTGGGCGATGTTTTGACGCTCGGCAACGGATAATCTTCTACGCGCTTATAGACCCCGTCAAAAGTAGTGCCCGTGCCACCGCAAAATCCTCGCTGATCGGAAACGACGAGGACATCGGTGAGAAGAAGGGCATGGAAACGGCATATGCCTTCCCTCACTATTTGCTGTTGGCTTGGAGAGAGCTGCATGTTCATGACCACAGCCTTCTTGAAAAGCAAAGTCCTTGCCATGCCGGACAGGCCATCCTCAGTAGAACCGTTGAGGCCACGGAGGCTGCCGAAGCTTTTGGTGCTGACGTCGTGAGTCCAACCGTCCACGATGGTGACACTGTTATCAAAATTCGGACTCACGATAAACCAGCTTCCATCGCTGTCCTTCCAGACTCCAGCCCAGGCGTCTTTCGACACGGCACCATCGGGGTTAAGATGTTCAATGCTCTTCTGTGGAACCCATCCAACGGAGCCACTCTGCGCGACCTCGATGCAGAGCATGCCATTTAGGCTTGCGCCAATAACGACGCGATCTCCACGCTTGACCGTACCATTCGCATTGGCACTCGCATTAGCCTGGGGCTTCAAGAGAATGTTCGCGGATTCCCGCGCATTACCCAAGTGAAAGTCATGGCCAGACTGAAAATGTTCTTGGCAGCTTGCGACAACTCCGCCAGCCGCACTTTCAACATCCTGCTGGGCTGGCGCGTTGGAAGCGATCGCGAAACCGCTCGTAATCAGCAACAAGCTCAGAGCTACGGTAGCGCGGAAACGTACTCCGTGAAGCGAGAAGAGTCGTTTAGCCAAGGGCAACGAGGATTCGGCATTTCTCATTTTAATCATATCTCCAGTCGTGAGCGCGGCAAGCGAGTCCTCGCTTGCCGCTCTGGTGTCGCATTGTGGACTAAGGCCGCCCGTTGATCAGCCCTCCTTGATTCACCCCTTCTTGCATGTATGTCGCGTCATTCGTCCGGCGGGTGCTATAGGCATCACCGAAGTGTTGCAACTCGTTCTCAGCGGCGGCCCAGTTGAAGTGCGTAATGTCGCTCCAAAACGTCGGCGCCTTGTCCGCCAGATCGGGGCCATACTGCTCAGCGACATCGGCGATAGCTGTCTGCACTCCTCCAGGCAGCATGTACAGAAACGATGGGGTTAAGCCACTACTCGCCGTCGCGTCGTAATAGCTGACATTGAGCTGTTGAACGATGCTATTCAGCTTGACATCCGAGACGTATTGGAGGCTCAGGAGGTCGGTCGCGGGCAGGTCGATGCCCTGAATATTGTGCTGTTCGGCATAGGTGAGAGCGGCTTGGCCTTGCAGCCCGACCCAAGGCGCGATGGTGTTGTACAATGATTGGTTAATGACTCCCGCCGACACGTCTTCCTTGAGTGCAGCATCCGTGGTTTGTCCCAGGTCGAACCCGTAGCCAATGGTGATGCCACTATGGCCGAGGACGGTGCCTGCATTGTTATGCGGCACACTGACCAGTAGCGGATTGTTCGATTCGTTGGAGTGGATGAATGCGAGGTCGAGGTTGAAGAACCTATCGCGCGGGTCTGGATTTGAACCGCCACCGCCGGTCAGGTATCTTTCGACTTGGGCGCCGACATCGTGACTACTGATGGTGCCACCGCCACCGCCGTAACCACCGCCGGTAGATGGCGGAGCGCCTGGCGTACCCCCACCAAAGCCGTGCCCACCGTACACGGTACCTGGCGCCCCTGCGGTCACGGTCACGGGCGTATTCCATGTGCTTGGTGTCCCGCCTCCAGCACTTCCACCCGGCGGCTTCATAAGCATCTCTCGTAGCTTTGGTGGCGCCTTCTTGATTAGGCCGCCAGCAATCAGCTGGAGTTCTTCCTGAGTAACTGCTCTCATGCTGCTTTTCCTTTTGCGCGTGTAAAGACAGAGAAGGGCGATTACATCGTTGGCGAGTCCGAGAGGGGCGATGCCATAGGCTGCGCAAAGCGTCCACTCGTCCAACTGGTGGTGTTCCACTCCGCCTCATGGATGCCGCCCTCTGCACAAACCAGCACGCGGTCGGCAGCCTGAATGCTTTGTACTCGGTGTGCAACGAAGATTCGCGTGGCATGAAGTGATGCGAGTGAGGCGTTGATTCGGTTCTCACAGGGGACATCGAGATGGCTGGTCGCCTCATCGAGCACGAGTACCCGTGGCTGCTTGTAGATCGCTCGCGCAAGAAACAGTCGCTGCTTTTGGCCGCCCGAAAGCGTTGAGCCCATGTCACCGACGAGCGTGTGGTATGCCATCGGCATGGCAGCGATGTCGTCATGCAGCTGTGCCAGCCGCGCCGCTGTTTCGACGCGTTCCAATGTCGCCGCTTCGTCGTAGAAGCTGATGTTGTCAGCGATGGAGCCGGCAAACAGGGTATCGTCTTGCATCACGCTGCCGACCATGTCACGCCAAGCACGCTTGCCCAGTTGCTGAAGGTCAACTCCGCCGACAGAAACCGTGCCGGCCTGCGGATCGAGGAGCCCCAGCATAAGGCGAAGGACGGTGCTCTTGCCGCGGCCAGAGGGTCCCGTTATGGCCACGGTCTCGCCGGCCTTGATCTCGAAAGTGCAATCCTTAAGAACCCATGGCTCGCCGGAGGCGTAGCGAAAACTCACCATTTCAAACCGGATTGAGGGTTCGGGTTCCGGCCCGACACGATTGCCTTCGGTATGCGGCTCCGGCGGCGTCAATGCGATGTCGGCCAACCTTTCACCCTGCATCCGCAGCAGCTTGAGCTGGACCACATAATCGACCAGGCCCGCGGCGCGACTAGTGAACTGATCAGCATAAGCCACGAAGGCCATCAGCATGCCCGCACTGAACTCCCCCCGGAGCGCTAGCCAGGCGCCCAACCACAGCACACCGACCCGTTGTGCGCCGGACGTCAATCCGTCGGCCGATCCGAACAACAAATTCAGGCGCTGCACGGCGATGGAGGTATTTAGCGTGTCGGCGGTGGCGTTGAGATAACGAGCCGTTTGCGCCGCCCCCTGATTGTGGAGGCGTAGGGTCTGCACGCCGCGCACGGCCTCCATGAAGCAGCTCTGTTGCTTGGCGCTGACCGTGATCTGGCTCAGGTTGGACTCGAAATAGGCGCGGTAGTACAAGATGCGCATCACGGTATAGACCAACAGTGCAGCCATGACGAGGCCGCTCAGAAACGGGCTGTAGACCAGCATGACCGCCAAGGTGAGCGTCGCCATCAGGCCATCCAGAATCACGCTGACAAACTGGGTGGTCAGCGTCTGCTGGATCACTGATACCGCGCCGAAGCGCGACACGATGTCGCCCAGGTGCCGCTTCATGAAATAGTCCTGAGGCAAGCGCAGCAAGTGCTGAAACACGTTGCCGGCCCAACTCAGGTTGAAATGCGTGCTGAGCCACATCACGGTCCATGTACGCAGCGCGGACACCACCGTCTGCATCACCAGCAACAGCACGAAACTCAGCCCCAGGAAGGTCAGCAGGTCGTGATCGCCGTCAGCCAGTACCTGGTCCACCGCCATCTGCAGGAATTGTGGCCAGAGCAAGGCGAACAGTTCCAGTGCTAACGCCAAGCTGAAAATAACCGTCAGGGCGCGGCCCAACCCTTGGATCGATCCGGCCAACGCACGCAGCGAAACGGGAGGGGGCGCTTCCTTGCGTTGAAAGCTCGGCCCCTTGCTCAATTCCACGGCGATGCCGGTCAGGTGTGCGCCGACTTCGGCGAGGTTGACCCGGCGCTCGCCGACCGCCGGGTCATGGATCACGACATGGCCACGACGCACCTCCCGCAGCACCACGAAGTGGTCGAGATCCCAATGCAGGATGCAAGGTGTTTGCAGCTGGGACAGTTCATCCAGCTCTAACCGCACCGGGCGACAAGACAACCCGAGCGACTGTGCGATCTCGATTAAGCGTGCCAAGGTGACGCCCTTGAGCGACAGGGAGAACCGCTGGCGCAAGCTCGGCAGATCGATGCGATGACCGTGGTAACCGGCGATCATCGCCAGGCAGGCCAAACCACACTCGGCGGCCTCACTCTGGCGGATCATCGGCAATCGACGACCCCAGCCGAAATGAAGGCAGGTCTGCATCCGGCTGGTGTCGGATTCCAGCGCCTCACCTCGGCCACCGACAATCTCTTCGTTGTTCAAGGGCTCGGCCGTATTCATTCGCCACCAGCTCCGGCCCGCTTCGCCATGCCATACAAGGGTTCAAAGATCCAATCGATCATGCGCCGGCGATCGAGCATCAGATCCGCATCCAACCGCATACCGGGTTTCAATGCCTGCAGTCGGCCGTAGGCCACGACATGCTGAGTCGCCAACTTCACCACGACCCGATAGAGCGGCTCCGGCGGCAACTGCTGGCCCAGCAATGTGGTGATCTCGACAGGGGTCAACGCGCTGCGCGAGACCTGCGTGACGGTACCGTGCTGAACCCCGAATTTCTGATACGGGAATGCCTGATAGTGAAGGAGGACAGCCGTTCCGTCGTGCACAAAGCCGATCGCACTACTCGGCACCAGCAATTGAGCCTGCAGCAAAGAACCCTGAGGCACGACCGACAGCAATGATTGGCCGGGTGTGACGGCTTGGCCTGGCTTGATCAGCACCGCTGACACCATGCCGCTCTCCGGTGCCCGCAGCACTGTCGCCCGATCCGCCTCGTTCTGCGCTAGTCCCTGAACGATCTGCGCCATCTGGCGGCGCAGATCGTTCAGCTTGGTTGCCGTAGCCAAGGGCAACTGCGACAACTGGTCACCGATGCTCGCCAGTTGCTGCTGGCTTTCGGAACGCTGTCGTGCCAGCGACTTGACCTGCCCCTCGGCATCCAGTTCCTGGGTGCGCTGCTGCTGGATGTCCAGGGCCGATACGTAGCCCTTGGTGCCCAATGCCTGCAATCGCTGAAGCAGCGTAGACAGGTCGTGCACCTGACGCTGCTCAATTGCCAGCTGGGCATCGATCTGCTGAATCTGGTTGCGTAGCATGCGTTGCTGCATGCGCAGGTCGATGGCCTGTTGGTCGGCCATGTGCTGGGTATCGGCCAGATCGGATTGCAGTCGAGCCTGCTCAGAATGCAGCTGCGTACTGATCACCACTGAGGTATCGCCCATCGTAACGCTACTGCGATCGCCAGAGAGGGTGAGCAGCGGTTCGTCGGCCTGCACCTCTGACCCTTCCGCCACGCCGATGGTCGTTACGGTGCCGGCGTTTCGTGCTGTGACGGTGAGCAGCCCCGCCTGCGGCACCAAACTGCCGGACACGTGTTCGCGTCGGGTGTAGTGCCCGACGAACAACCAGATCAGGATGCTTGCAACTGCAATGAGGGCAACCAACGCCCAGACTTGATGGGACACCGGTGTAGCTAGGCGCACGGTACCCAGTGAGGTGGCTGCCTGTGCATCAATTGCTTGCTGACGAAACAATCCCTGTTCGTGTTGCATGCCGCCCTCTGTTGAATGCCCGAGTCCATTCTGCTGCCCTTGCAGGGCGCACTTCACTCCGATAGGAAAGTTGTGTCAACGCGCAGGTTTTTGCTCTCTACGCATCAACCTTCGATAAGTGCTTCTCACGCCTCCCGGGTCTAGCAGGAAACACGCATTTCAGCATCGCTTTAGCCAAGCGGACCGCTATGTAGGAGAACACCTAGGCTATGACGCAGCGTTACCTGACATTGGCAGACCTTGGTGGGCGCGCACCCAAGCACTGACCACAAATGAGTCTCACGGCAAATCGTTGTCCGGCACCGCTGACGCGGGCGGTTCGGACTGCGCGTTCAGCAGGCCATCGTCGAGCAAGCGTGCCGCGGGATTCTCGGTCACGCCGCCGGCCTGGAAGTAGCCGATCACGCTGCCCACCGCGCGGTGCTCGGTCATGGCCATCAACGCCGGCAGGGCGATGCCCTGCCGGCCGCCTTCCGTCACAAAGCCCGAGCGCAGGCTGTGTCCGCCGAAATCGCCTTCCAATCCAGCCATGGCGGCACGGCGTTGCACAATGGCCGCGACCGATGCGGGTGATAGACCGCCACCGACCCGGTGCCGCCACAGCCGGCGAAAGATCGGACCCTCTGTGAGCTGGACCGCCGTCAGCCATGCAGCGAGCGCATCGGCCGCAGGGCCCAGGATGGGCTTGTCGGGCGTGGAGGTGGCACTCGGTCCAGCTTGCTGCGTCTTGCTGTGCCCCAAGTGGTACACGAACGTCCGCTCGCCGACGCGACGCAGATCGCTCAGATCGGCCGCGGCCACTTCACTGCGCCGCCTACCACCACTGGAGAACGCGAACAGCAGCAGCGCGCGATCGCGCAGACCGGCCAGGGAGCCATCGCAGGTGCCCAGTAGCGCGACCAGTTCGGGCTGGGTAATCGCCGTTTTCTTGGCGGGGCGCTCGCCGCGTTTGACGGCGGCGCGGCGGGCTCGGGCCAGCAAGTGACGGACGGCGGGTTGTTCGCACGGGTTGGTCACACGGCGCCATTGATGGGCCTTGGACAGCACGGCGAGGCGGTGACTGATCGTGGCCAGTTTGAACGGTCCCAGGCGTTGCTTGAGGCCGGCCTCCACCAAGGCGCCGTCCAGCACCGCCGGCAGCTCCCAGGTCAGCGCCGATTCGCCCCTCCGGGCCAGATGGTCGACGATGAACTGGATCACCACCGCCTCCGGCAGCGGCAGTGCGAACGGCTGGCCGTAGCGCCCCTGGTACCAGGCGGCGCAGTAGCGCAACGCGCTCGCATAGCTGCGCGTGGTGTTCGCCGAGGCGGCCTCGGCGAGGATGTCGCGCACCGCGGCCTCCGCTTCCGTCGCCAATTGCTCCGGCGACCTGATGGGAGGCAGGGCAGGAAGGTGCAAATTTCCGTCTATATTCATATGTAGTATGTACTATATATTATGATTAGAAATGCCTACTTGCGATAACGATCCATTATCGCTTGTATAGCACCAAACCCGTTCACTCCGCACATGGGAAAGCCCGCCATGGCCAAAGGCATCACCGAAACCCAGGTCCACACTGCTGCGGACGCATTGGTTGCCGCCGGCGAGCGCCCGACGGTGGAGCGCATTCGCGCCCACCTCGGCACCGGTTCACCGAACACCGTCACGCGGCTGCTGGACACCTGGTGGCAGACGCTGGGCGGCCGATTGGCCGCACACCAAGCCAAGGCGTCGATACCCGATGTCCCGGAGGGGATCGCAACCCTGGCGGGACAATGGTGGGCGCAGGCTTGGCAGCAAGCTCGCGAAGCGGTGCACGCCGACCTGGCCGTCGAACGTCAGCAGTTGGCCGAGGGCCGACTCGCGCTGGAACGCGAACGGGGGGCTTGCCTGGAGGAGCAAACGCGCCAACGACAAGCGCTTGCGCAGGCCCAACAGGCCGAAGCCGCCGCGGCCGCACGGCTGATCGACATCCAACGCCTGGTCGAGCAGCAGGCCGCACAATTGGCTGATCTGGCGCAGCAACGCGATACGCTGGAAACCCGCAACGCACGTCTGGAAACGGAATACGTTGGCGTCACGGCACGCCTGCAGACGCAGGAAGCGGCCGCGGCTGCCGAACGCGAGACGCTGGCTCAGCAGCTGCGTGCCGCGGAAGATCACGGTCACGCCGAAGTGGATCGCGCGCGCCAGGAGAGCAAAGGTCTGCGCGCCCGGCTGACCGCTTTGGAGAAGGAGCGCGCCACCGAACGGGAGCAGCATCAACACGAACTCGCCACCTTCCGGACCAGCTTGGCCACCGCCCAGCAGGAAGTGGCAGTCTACCGGGCACGGGTCGAGACGCTGGAACGCCAATGGGCGGCGTTGGGAGACCTGCCGGCCCTGCTTCAAGTCCAAGGCCCAACGACGAAGGCAAAGCGTTCGGGTCCGGCCAAGAAGGCCGTGAAATCGGGTCGCCCCCGCGGTCGTTCCTCACGTTGACTAGGCAGGCCCAGTAAGGCTGACGCGCCACTATGTGCAGCAAAATCATCAAGAACCCCCGCCGATCAGCCCGAATCGGGTGACAAACAGGGGGTAACAGCAAGTCATTGTTTTATTAGGATATTCCGGAAGGAAGATAGGAATTGTCCTTGACATTCAATAACTTAATCGGCGCCAGCTAGCGCAACTTTGGGAAGCAAAATCAAGGGGACACCTTGAAGGAGAACGTCGAGTGGTCCCACACCGGGTCGTCGATGTTCAGGCCCACGAACCAGCGGAACAGTAGGTTGTAGTTGAGCTGCTCCATCAGCAGCCGTTCGCTGCGCACGCTGTAAACCACCTGCAGCAACGAGGCGCGCAGGATGCGCTCGGGCGGAATCGACGGACGACCGCCCGCGGCATAGCGGGCCGCCAGCAGCTCGTCGAGCTCCCCCAGGATCGCGTCCACCAGCACTCGCAGCTTGCGGATCGGGTGATCGGACGGCACGCGGTCTTCGACCGATACATACGAAAACATGCCAAGCTGTTGGACGTCAGGGCTGCGCATCGGTTCAAGCGGTCAGTGATTGAGAGCGACTATGACAGCAGCCGTCTGCGGAGGTTTCTCAACAGCCTGCTAGGGGACGGAAATGCGAACAGCCATCTACGTGGACGGTTTCAACCTGTTCCATTCGCTCCTAGAAGGTAGAAAAGGCGTGAAGTGGCTTGATCTGGCCGCCATGGCTGCCGGTGCCTTGCAGCCGCACAACGAGATCTGTCGGGTCCGTTACTTCACTGCGCGGGTTTCAGGCTCTAGCACCGACCCCGATATGCCATCGCGTCAGGATGTTTACCTGCGCGCCCTTATGGCTCGAGGCGTCATCGTCCATTTTGGGAACTTCACGGAACGCCAGAAGCGGCGGCGATTGGTCAATCCGCCGCCGCCACCAGGGTCGAAGTACGTTGAAGTGTGGCATCGGGAAGAAAAGGGCTCCGATGTCAATCTAGCCGTGCACCTCCTAAACGATGCATGGGATGGTGCTTTCGACTGCGCTGTCGTCGTATCCAATGACTCAGATCTGGCTGAGGCGTGCCATTTGGTTCGCGTGCTAGGCAAGGTGGTCGGTTTACTCTGCCCGGCGAATCGCCCAACAGAGCAACTCAGGCAGTGCACCGACTTTTATCGTCGAATCACCGACACGCACCTGCTCAACTCCCAGCTTCCAGATGTCGTGATAGATCCCGTATCCGGGCGGGAAATTCGGCGTCCCGACCGCTGGAAGTAACCATCCCTTAGAGGTTTACCGCCACTGGTGATGCGCGCAGACACTGTACAAACTTTGTACAGCGCCAGGAAGGAATCCTAGCCAGCGTGACCATGAAACATCGGCGCACTCGTGCGTTTTCTTTTTTTGACCGCAGTGCCCGCTCCATAGCCTGCTGTCACCGCGCTGCCACCGGCGAATCATCGGCGCGCCACGCGCGACGACGACACTCTCACGCATCGTCCCGCGAGTGTCCCCGCCATGCCGGCGCAGTACGTTGCCCCCTCGAAGTTCGGCCTG
>DAIAZB010000798.1 GCA_027443745.1 Thiomonas sp.
ACCGAGGTGAATGGCATGAAGGCTGAATACGACCTGTCCAAGATGAAGTCACGTCGGAATCCGTATGCGTCAAAGCTCAAGAAGTCCGTGACCATGCGCCTCTCCGAGGATGTGGTTCAGTACTTCAAAAGCATGGCCACCGAAGCAGGCGTCCCGTACCAGAGTCTCATCAATCTCTACCTCAGAGACTGCCTTGCGCAGAATCGCAAGGTCGAGATCAAGTGGCCGAGTGCTGCCTAACCCGGCGGTCAAGCGGGACTGCGCAAAAGCGCGCAGCCCCTTCCTTTGCTGGGCAGCGCAAAGCGAGTATGCGGCGCTCGGCGCGTAAGGTTGCCTAGGCCTTGAACGGGTTGAGCAGCGGTACGCCAAAAGCTTTGAAGTCAGCCACGTTTCTGGTCACAACCGTCAGACCGTGAATCTTCGCTGTTGCGGCGATCATGGCATTCTCATACACCGTGTCGGACTTTCGATGCATGAGCTGGGCCCAAGCTCTGAAGGCCGCTGTGTCCATCGGAAGCACGTTGTACGAAGTGGCCACCATCTCCAACCACGCTTCAATTTCTGCGGCCTTCGCCTCGTCCTGCTCGCGAGTCAGTTCAATGTCAACCTGAATCTCGCCTATGGTCACCGCAGAGAGGTGAAGTTGCATGTCCTCGAGACCTGCAAACCATGCCAGCACGGCGCGATGCGGCTTCGGCTTGCGAAGCTCGGAAACGACGTTGGTGTCAAGCAGGTACATCAAGCTCACCTTGCGGGGACTGGCGCGCGTCTGCGAGCGTGGCCTCGGCTTGGAAGGGCAAGGTCGGCGCGCCCCTGGTCAGAGAGCAGGAGTTGCTTGAGCGAGGGTCGAGCCGCAGCCTTCAAGCGCCGCCACTCATCCACAGGAACAAGTACAGCCGCCTCAGAACCCCTCTTCGTCACCATTTGCGGCCCTTCGGCCAAACAAGTCTCCAGAAACTCGCTGAACCGCGCCTTGGCGTCTTGGATGGGCCATGTCTGCATAGGGTACTCCACAATGACTAGTACGCTGACTAGTCTACCATCAGCACGTGCAGCGTTGCCGACCCCTCACTCAAGCCGAGCCCCCAAGGCCGTATGCCCGGCTGGCGCAGCCGTCCGTGTCTAGTGTCTATCATCGTTTGTGCCGACCAGGCATACGGCTTTGGGGCCGGCTGAGATCAAGCGTTGACCGCAAACAGCAGACCGCCGGGGGCGCGTTCTGCAACAAGGGAGAAGAAACCATGGCTGTTCTCGCTGTCTTTACATACGAGGTCAAACCAGGCCGGATGCAAGATTTCATGGCGAAACTCGCACAGGCTGCTGGCCCCGAGTTCCAGAGCCCGGTTATGCCCCAGGGGGTGCGCCTGTTCCGCAACACCGTCCCTGGCCCCGACACTGGTACGGTCATCTTGCAGATCGAGTACGCGGACATGGCCGCTTATGGGGCGCGGACGGCCTACGAGAATGGCAACGCGGAGTGGCGAGTGCTATTCGCCAGCCACCCGGACTCACCGGAGGCGCTGCTCTCGGTCCAGTTGCTGACGGAACTGACCCCATAGCTTCACCCGTTGCAGCCTGACAAATCACTGCACCGGACGCCATGCTTGCGATTGCTTCACTTGTGGCGTTCGCCTGTGCGTTTCACATATCGCATGATGTTACAAATAATATGTATTTATAAAATATAAACGTGTATTTAAAGAGAAAAATTTAGAATTTTTGCGTCACACCAGTGAGGTCAGCATGTTGAGCGACGAAGAGCAAATCCGCGCGCTTGTCCAAACATGGCAGTCTGCAACCAGCGCCGGCGATGTCGACACCGTGCTGGGCCTCATGACAGACGATGTCGTCTTTCTCGCGCCTGGTCGGCCGCCCATGCGAAAAGCAGAATTCGCCGAGCTATCTCGGGTGCCGGCCGGCAGCCAGCGCCCAAAGTTCGAGGGCATGTCGGAAATTCAGGAAATTCATGTCTCGGGGAACATGGCCTACTTGTGGACCAAACTCTCCATCACCGTCATGCCACCAGGGGCGATCCAGCCGATCGAGCGCGCCGGGCATACGCTCACAGTCCTGCGGCGCGTCGGTGGCCAGTGGCTGCTGGCGCGAGACGCAAACCTCTTGTCGCCAGTCCAACATCCGAGCACGTGACGCCCAACCCTTGGTTGCACCCGACGTGCTACAGCGCGCCTCGCCCGCTTCCACACGCGGGTGCCTTCAAATATTGAACGTCGTACATAGTGCTGCGCTGATTCGTGCGAGGCAAAGATGCCAGTGCTCTTGAAGGGAAGTCTGCGAATCGATCATACCGACGATGGGCAAGGGCAAGCGGTTGTCCTGATTCATAGCTCGG
Source organism: Thiomonas sp. (assembly GCA_027443745.1). The sequence continues at coordinate 2,351 of DAIAZB010000798.1, forward strand.
TGAGTGCCAACCGACAGTGGCGGGCGCTGACCGAGGTGTTGAAGGATCGCTACCGAGTCCTTGCCATCAACCTGTTCGGCTATGGGGAAACGACACCGTGGCCCGGCACCGCGCCGCAGTCGTTGTATGCACAAGCGCAGCTGGTCCTGGCGTTGTGTGAAGAACTGAACGCCCCCATCCATCTTGTCGGTCACTCCTTCGGTGGCTCGGTTGCGCTGAAGACCGCAGGACTTCTCGGGCCGCGCGTAGGCAGTTTGATCCTTGTTGAACCGAACCCCTTCTATCTGCTCAAGCAGGGCGGCCGTACGCAGGCGTTCTTGGAGTCTCGAAGCTTGCGCGATCACGTCAAGTGCTTCGGCGCGTTGGGTGATTGGGCGAAGGTCGCAGAGCGCTTTGCCGACTACTGCCTCGGAGATGGATCCTGGAGCACCATGCCGGAGAAGCGCAGAGCCGCGTTCGCGGACTCACTGCCACCGAACTTCTACGAGTGGGATGCCGTCATGGGTGAGGAAACCACTGTTGAGGAATGGAAGGAGCTGCCTGCGAGAACGCTGGTGGTGAGTGACGCAGCGACCCGACTCCCTATTCGCGAGATCGTGGCAATATTGGCCAAGGCATGTCCTCACTGGACCTTTCACACCATCCCTGAGGGCGGACATATGGCCCCGCTCACCCGCCCGGAGCTCATCAATCCCGTCGTTCGTCAGTTCCTGGACGCTGGTGCCGCATGAGAGGCATACGATGCCCAGCAACGCGCCTGAGCGGACACACAACAGCGACACAGTAGCCTGCCTGGCGTGACGACAAACGGCACACAGTTGCATAAACTGCCCCCAGGAAATCATTTCGCTGGAGTCCGCAGAAGAACGAGGCCATCATGCGCAGATCATCGGGGGTTGGTCCATGATCAAGAATGTTGAGTTTCCGTCCGAAGGGGCGACGCTTCGAGGACTGCTGTTCTTGCCGGAGTCGCAGACCAAGAGGCTGCCGGTCGTCATCATGGCTCATGGAACGTCAGCCACGGTGACCATGGTGGCGGACAAATATGCGGAGGCGTTTTCCCGTGCCGGCCTGGCGGTTCTGCTCTACGACCACCGGAACTTCGGAAGGAGCGACGGCGAGCCACGCCAGGAGATCAATCCCTGGATTCAATGCCGAGGCTACCGTGATGCGGTGAACTTTGCCGCAAGACTGGACGAAATCGATCCCGAGCGAATCGCACTCTGGGGCGACAGCTACACCGGCGGCCAGGTCATCGTCGTCGGCGCGATCGAACAGCGAGTCAAGGCCATCGTCGCACAATGTCCGGTATTCGGTGCGGAGCCGCCAGCAGTCGAGCCGAGCAGGGCCAATTTCGACCACATCCAAGAGATCCTTTCGCGGGGTGATGTTCGTGGGTCACCCGAGACGACGGTGGGTCCCATGCCCGTTGTCTCCTTCGACCAAGTCGGCACGCCGTCGCTCCTCAAGCCGATCCAGGCGTTCCGCTGGTTCATCGACTACGGAGGCCGCGCTGGCACTCACTGGATCAACAGTGCCACGCGGGTGCTGCCGGCAACGAGCGTGCCTTACCACCCGGCGCTGTGCGCCCCCTTCGTCAAGGCGCCCACGCTGTTGATGGTCGCGCCCGAGGACGAGATGGTGCATGCCAGCTACTCGGTCGCCAGACAGGCCTACGAACTCATTCCTGGACCCAAACAGTGGTACGACATTGCTGGTGGGCATTTCGGGCTGCTCTACTGCCCAAGCGAGCTGTTCGATGAGGCAAGTCGCGTGCAAACCGAGTTTCTGACGAAATCGCTCTGAGCGATGCCCAACCAGCGGTCGCACCCGAACCGGGTCACATTGCGTTCATGCGCGCGCGAACCTCCGACCAGATTGTCGCTCGCACGACCCAGGCGCGGAGTTCTGCCCGTCGGCGTAGCCGTTCCGAGGGCCAGGCCTCAGCAACGGAATCTTTCTCGCCAGTCTCAAGGCTATGCATGAGGGCAGCAGCCACCGCGGAGCGCTCCTCGGCAGGGAGCCGAAACGCGGTCACGTGGCCCACACCCGTGGTGGGCATGGTGGCAAGGCCCAGGCGATGGGGCGCCATGCGGACCACACCGCGCGCAGCAGCGCGGCGATGGGCTCGATGCGATGTCCCACCACCCGTACCACCACCACTTGCGCGTGCGGTGAAGTGGCGCCGCATGAGAGCGCACCAAAGCCTGTAGCGTCGGCGTCGGGTTTCCCGGATGTCCCGGATGGAATGGGCCCATGGGGGGCTGCGTCCCGTGGCTCCAAACCTGCATGCACAGGCCTGGGCGGCACGAAGGTCAACTGGCTTCGCGGGCTGGCGGACTGACGGTTTTGCGCGAAGGTGCTCGCCTGGGCTTGTGCGATCAGGCGTGCTGCATCCAGCAGCAGGTCGCGACGCGTGGCATCGATCGGGCTGCCGGCTGCAAAGAACAGGGTGCCCATGGCCGCGTGCCTGCCCAAGCCGCCAGGGCTTTGCAGCAAGGCCTTGTCGGCGGCGGCCATGCGGCCGCGCTCCAGCCACACGCCGGGCAGTTCCAGGTGCTGCACGATATGCCCTTGCCGGAACGGCTTGCCGGCGGCGGGCAGACCCAGGGCCAGCAGGTCCCAGCCCATCATTTCGGCCCCGGGTTCGAGCGTGAACACAGCGCGGTTTTCCGCCAGGCAGGCATCGAAGGCCAGCGTTTCGAGCGGCAGACACTCCAGCCGCCCCCCGGCGCACACATGCGCCTGGACTTTCTGTTCCGCCGACTGGCCCAGGCTGCGGTAGAAGCGGGTCGCCCCCGGTGTGGTGACGAGCGCATGCGCCTGCGCCTGCACGCTCAGATCGATGTCGATACGGTCGCCGCCCACGAGGCCGCCGGGCGGATGCACCAGCACATGATGGCAAACCCCCGGTCCTTCGGGGTAGAGCGCCGCCAGCACCCGCACCGCGCCACGGTGTTGCGCATGGCCGCTGCAGCGCCCGAGCGCTGCGGTGTAGCGCAGGTCGAGGCTGGAAGCCCAGCCGGCGCCGGCCGGTCCCGGCTGTTGCGCGGCAGGATGCACGGAGGGATGCACGGAGGGATGCGGCGCGGGCGGCTTGGCGGACATGGGCGATGGCTACGGGCTGATTCGGCCCGGGGCTTGCTGGAAGCTGTGGACACGGGCGAGGCGTCAGCAGGCTGGAATGTGGCCCGTGTTGCGACGTGACAGGGTTTGAAATCGGGCTTGTGCGGAGTCATGATCGCACAGGCCGAGGCCACGCCTTAACAAACTGTGACTTTCGTGAACCAGTTCACACAGCTCTGCATTTCCTTCGACAAACAGGCTGATTCGCCGTTGGATCGTCCCCATAATGGAAACCACTGACGCTGTGCCCTCGCCGCATCCTGCGGCCAGGGCTCACCGCCTACTCACCGAGATTCATGGACGACCCCGCCACCCTGCCGCTGCTGCCAACCGCCTCCCGGGCGGATGCCCGTGCAGCCGCGATCCGCAAGCCCTCCGCGCCAACCTTGGCGCGCCTGGGCTGGCGGCTGCTGGTGTCGGCCGCGGGCCTGTTTGCCATGCTGGTGGGGCTCTGGTTGTGGTCGTCGTGGGAAAGCACCCGGCACGACCTGGAACAGCGCAGCGAATTGACGGCGACGCTGCTGGCGGTGAATGCCCAAACCACGTTTCTGCGCATTCAGGACGATTTGCAGCAACTCGGTGACACCCTGCAAAACCGTGGTGCCCTGCAGGACCCGGTGGGCATGCTCATCACCTTGCAGGCCTTCAAGAAGAACCATCCCGAGCTGGGCGGCGCCACAGTGTTCAGCCCTGACGGGCAAATGCTGGTCAGCACGGCCAGCCATCTGGTGAGCAGTCTGCCCAATGTGCTGCAGGCGCCGGGCTACGCCCCCTATCACGAAGATTTCAATCTTGCCCTGGCCACGCGTGGCCTGAGCGTTGGTCGGCCCCAGTACGGGATGCTGCTCAAGCAGTGGTTCATTCCCCTGCGCTACGCCGTGCGCGGCGCTGACGACCAGGTGCGCTTCGTGGTGCAAACCAGCATGCTGCTGGAACGCCAGCAGGCTTTGTGGCGCGGCTTGCCGACGCAGCGCGGTACGGCGATGGGTTTGTTGCGCACCGATGGCTGGTTGATCAGCCGTTATCCCGATCAGCCCAGTGAAGTTTCCATCTATCGCCAACCTGCCCAAGGGGCGCTGATTCAAGCCTTGCGCCGTGCCGGCGATGCGCGGCGAGGCATTTACGTCGGCACAACGGCCGATGGCGAGCAGCGCGAGGGCGCCTGGGCGCGACTGCGCGATTTGCCGATCGTCGCGTTCATTTCCACCACGCACGACGAACTGCTGCGGCTGTGGTGGGCCGATGTTCGCGCCCCGTTATTCGCCCTCGGCGGCACGCTGGCGCTGCTGATCGCAGCCTACACCTTGCTGTTGCGCAAGTTCGTGCGGCGCATGGTTCGCATCCGCCGGCAAATGGATTTCGTGCGGGCCGAGGAACTGCCCAGCAGCGGCGTGGCCGAGATCGACGCCTTGTTGCGCCAACTCGTGCGCAACCGTGAGCACATGCGCCGCTTTGCCCGCAACCGCGAAAAAACCCTGCTCGAGGCGGCACAGGCCGGGACTTACACCCGCTCCATCCATGAAGGCGTGCTGGTGGCGGTCGACTCCAGTTTCGCCCGCATGCTGCAACGTCCGGTGCGCCGCCTCAT
>DAIAZB010000799.1 GCA_027443745.1 Thiomonas sp.
GCTGAGTCCAGGCGGCAAGTGCCACATAGTGGAGCCGCATGTCGCTGCGCGAAGCGCTGCCTGATCGGGCTTCGGCCCGCTCGCTGGTTGCGGCTGCGCGAGAACTGCGGTCTGCCAAGGTCGAAGCGGCAAGCGCTTCGACCGGGCGCAAGGCGCCGGACGCATGGGCAGGTCTTGGCGCATGCATGGCGTGGGTCAGCAGCAGCCCGTGCGCTTCGCCCCGATAACCGATGCGCTGCGGAATGCGCGCCAGCCATGGCACCAGCCGCGACTTGAGGTTGTTGCCGAGGATGTAGGCGCGCTCATAGCCTTGCGCGCGCAACCGCGCGGCGAGGCGCTGGCGGGCGGCGAGGTCAAGCTTGCCATGTGCGAAGGGCGCCTCGATCACGTCGACCACACCCGGCATGGCACGCAGCACCGGTGCAACACCTGGCAGGCCCAGTGCGGTGACCTGCTCACCGCGCGCCGCGAGCAGGGCCACCAGCGGCTGCGCCATCACCGCGTCGCCGATCCACTGCGGGGCGATCAGCAGGACGCGGGTCATGCGGGGCGCCGCCTCAATGCCCGTGCGCCACTTCGCCCTCGGCCAGACGGTAACGCGTGCCGCAGTAGGGGCATGCGGCTTCGCCGTGGTTGATGTCGATGAACACCCGCGGGTGGCTGCTCCAGATGGGCATGTTCGGGTTGGGGCAGTAGGCAGGCAGATCCCTGGCCTTGAGTTCGACCACGGGCATGTCGGGCTTGGGAATGGCGCTCATGGGTAAGACCTCGGTCGTTGAAGGTTGTGTGCCTGTCAAACCGCCGACAGCCAGCCCGCGTACTTCGGGTTGCGGCCGCCGACGATGTCGAAGAAGGCATTCTGGATACGCTCAGTGATCGGGCCGCGGTGACCGGGGCCGAGGGTGATGCCGTCGAGTTCACGAATCGGCGTGACTTCCGCAGCGGTCCCGGTGAAGAAGGCTTCGTCACAGATGTACACCTCGTCGCGGGTGATGCGCTTTTCCTTCACCGCCAGGCCCAGGTCTTCGCAAATGGCGAACACCGTCTTGCGGGTGATGCCGTTGAGCGCTCCGGACGACAGGTCCGGGGTGTAGAGCACGCCCTCGCGCACCACGAAAATGTTCTCGCCCGCGCCTTCGCTCACGAACCCCTGCGGGTCGAGCAGCAACGCTTCGTCGTAGCCATCGGCGGTCACTTCCATGTTCGCCATGATGGAGTTGGTGTAGTTGCTCACCGCCTTGGCGTTGCACATGGTGATGTTGACGTGGTGGCGGGTGTAGCTGGAGGTCTTGACGCGGATGCCCTTCTTCAGCCCTTCCTCGCCCAGGTAAGCGCCCCAGGGCCAGGCAGCGACCATCAGATGGATGGTGTTGCCGCGCGGCGAGACGCCCAGCTTCTTGTCGCCGATCCAGGTCAGCGGGCGGATGTAGCAGGAATCGAAGCCGTTGAGCCGCACCACGTCGAGCTGCGCCTGCATCGCCTGCTCGAGGGTGAAGGGGATCTCCATGCGCAAGATCTTCGCGCTGTTGAACAGGCGCTCGGTGTGGTCGCGCAGGCGGAAGATGGCCGTACCCCTGTCGGTCTTGTAGGCGCGCACGCCTTCGAAAGCACCGCAGCCGTAATGCAAGGTGTGGGTCAGCACGTGAATCTTGGCGTCGCGCCATTCGACGAGCTGGCCGTCCATCCAGATTTTGCCGTCGCGGTCGGACATGGATGTGGGCAGGGCCATGATGCAAAGTCTCCAGGGGTGGTCGGGTGGAACGAATCATTCTAGGAGCCTGCTGGCGCCCTGACGGGCAACTCCGCGTTGGCGTTCGGGCTCGCGCAGCAGCAGCCCCCAGCCCAGACCCGGATTCAGACAGGCTTCAGCACCTGTGGCTATGCTGTGGGCAATTTTTCTGCCCGTGCGACGCGCCGGGACATTTGCGGCTTTTCCCCCGCTGCTCTCCATTCCTTGCCGCCATGGCCACCATGTCCGACACCCAACCCAAGCCCTACCGTTTCGCGTTTCGTGACTTCATCCAGCTCGCCAAGCCCTACTGGGTCT
>DAIAZB010000800.1 GCA_027443745.1 Thiomonas sp.
CCGTGGCGCAACGCGAACAGCGCCACCGTCAGAAAAGCCAGCAGCTTGACCACCGATTCGACCGCGATCGCCAACATCATGCCGTGGTGGTGCTCGGTGGCGTCGATCGCGCGGGTGCCGAAGAGGATCGCGAACACCGCCAGCAGCAGCGCAATCCACAGCGCACTGTCGGTGATCAGCGCGCCGGACGAGTGACTGCCGGCAAGTACCACCACCGACTGCGACACCGCCTTGAACTGCAGCGCGATGTAGGGCACTGCGGCAATCACCGCGATCAGGGTGATCAGCGCGGCCAGCCCCGGCGAGCGGCCGAAGCGTGCGGCGATCAGATCGGCGATCGAGGTCAGGTTGTGGCGCTTGGCGATCCGCTGCAGCCTTGCCAGCAGGCCATGGCCGAACAAGAACAACAGGATCGGCCCGAGATAGATCGGCAGGAACGCCAGGCCGCTGCGCGCGGCCGTGCCGACGGCGCCGTAGAAGGTCCAGGCCGAGCAATACACCGCCAACGACAGACTGTAGATCAGCGGCCGCAGCGCGGTGCGCGCCGGATAGACCGGTCGCCGGTCTCCCCACCAGGCCAGTGCGAACAGCAGACCGACATAGGCCAGCGACACCAGCAGCAGTACGCCGCCTGCGATCATGCCCCCTCCTGCAATCCCGCTGTTCGCATGCGCCCCACCTGACGCATTTGGCGGTCAGTGTAGTCGCTTCGCCGCGATGGCGGTCCGCGATGACGGCAGGAAAGGCGGCTTTCGGCTGCCGAACTCCGACGCCAATCAGATCTAGGCAGGGGCAGGGATACGAGCGCGCAGGGGGGCGCGCCGCACTGCGGCAGCCGCCTGTGCTTCGACTTAAGTGGAATAGCTATCGCGACTTCCGCAACTGATAATTTTCCAATGCTTCGCCGTGAGGTTCATCGCGGCAAGCATCACTGCGATCACCCGAGGGGACCCCCGATGAAACGTAACCGTCTGTTCCTGGCCTTGGCCATTTGCCTTGGGTTTGCCGCGGCCGGCCCAGTGCTCGCAGCGCCCGCCCACAAGCGCAGCGCAGATCAAGCATTGCGCGCCTTGATCGACAAGCAACAGAAGCAGCTTGATCAGCAGCAGCAGGATCTGCAGATGCTGCGCAATCAGCTCAAGCAACTCGAATCCGAGCAGGCACAGCAGCGGGTCCAGGCCAGCGCTCCGCCTCCGCCTCCATCCCCGCCGCAGTCGGCTGCGCCCACTTTCGTCAGCGCCCCGGGCGTCACTGTGGCGCTGCACGGCTGGATCGACGCAACATTCTTCAGCCAGAACCGCCCCTTCGTCTACGGCAATGGTCAGAATGCCGAATATCCGCTCAAGGGCAGCAACGGCTCGCTCAGCGGCGGCGACGTACGCAATACCCGCTTCTGGCTTGACTTCGCCGGTGCCAAGTTTGGCGACAACTGGACTGGCGGCGGCCACATCGAGATGGATTTCTTCGGTGGCAACAACGGCGTCGGACCTTTCAGCCAGTCGCAGGAGACGCCACGCCTGCGCCAGGCCTATCTGGTCCTGACCAACCCGAATGCCGGCAGTACGGTGCAGATCGGCCAGCAGTGGAACCTGATGATCGGTCTCGACAATATCCCGGTGTCGCTCACCCACATCGCGTTTCCGCTGGGTCTGGGCGCCGGTTTGATGGGCTGGCGCATGCCCGGTGTGGTGTGGATGCAGGATCTCAATCACGGCGCTTCCGGTCCGCAATGGCGACTTGATCTGGGCGCCTTCCAGGGCTCGTGGAATGGACCCGGTGACAACAACAACTACCTGACCGCCGGCACCGCCGGCTTCCGTCCGGCGCTCGAAGCGCGTCTGCATGTTCAGGGCAAGGACTGGCTGGCCTACGCGGCCATGCATTACAGCCAGGAGAGCCTGAGCGGCGTGGGCGGAACCGCACCAACGCCGATCGCGACCGGCATCACCAGCGATGCCTTTGAAGTGGGCGGCAGCTGGCATCCGGGTCCGTGGCTGTTTCACGGCAACGTGTATACCGGCAAGGGCATCGGTCAGCTGTTCGCCACCGAGGCCCAGTTTGGCAACATCGGGGAGACCGGCGGCTGGGTGCAAGCGGGCTACAACTTCACTTCCAATTGGAGCCTCAACGCGTTCTATGCCGCCAGCAAGAACAACACCAATGACGTGGTCACCTGGCTGGGCCACGGCTCGGCGGGCTATCTCAAGAACCGCCAAGCGGTGTTGAACCTGCTGTACAACGAGGGTCCCTACGGCTTCGGCGTCGAGTTCCTGCATGACTGGCTCGACTACACGAACACCGGCCTTGATCGAAATTCGATCAGCGGCAACCAGCTCAGCTTCAGCGGGATATACCGCTTCTGACGCCACCTCATGCCGGCCATCCCACATGGCCGGCATGTCATTTGCGAACTTGAAGAAGGAGCCCCGCCATGACGACCCGTCAATCGTCTTCCGGCATTCACCCGCGCCTGTGGTGGCGGTTGTTGTTGCTGGTGCCGATCATCGCCACCCTTTGGGTGCCTTGGTACAACCATCTGGATCCGACTTTCATCGGC
>DAIAZB010000801.1 GCA_027443745.1 Thiomonas sp.
GCCGACGGCAGCTTCACCTTCGTCGGCCGCATCGACGATGTGTTCAAAGCCTCCGACTACCGCATCAGTCCCTTCGAACTGGAAAGCGTGCTCATCGCCCACCCGGCCGTGGCCGAGGCCGCCGTCGTCCCCAGCCCCGACCCGGTACGCCTGGCCGTGCCCAAGGCCTTCATCGCCTGCCGCACCGGCTTCGAGCCCAGCCGCGAACTGGCGCTCGACGTGCTGCGCTATGCCCGCGAGCATCTGGCCGCCTACAAGCGGATCCGGCGCATCGAGTTTTACGAACTGCCCAAAACCATTTCGGGCAAGATTCGGCGGGTGGAGTTGCGCGCCCTGGAACAAGGCAGCATCACAAACGGGGAGCGGCGCTCCGGCGAGTACTGGGAAGACGACTTTCCCGCCCTGCGCGGCTGAAAGCGCCGCAGCAGACGGCCGCGCAAGCCGACAGGACTGCAGCGCTCAGACCGGAGCTGGCGGTGTCTCAGGCGGCAACGGCGCGAGCAGAAAATGTTCGCGGTAATGCAGCAGCTCGTCGATGGACTCGTGGATATCGGCCAGTGCCGTGTGCTCCTGGCGCTTCTTGAACGCCGCGCTCACATCCGGGCGCCAACGTTTGGCCAGCTCCTTCAAGGTGCTCACGTCCAGGTTACGGTAATGGAAGTAAGCCTCCAGCCGCGGCATGCCACGCGCCATGAAGCGTCGATCCTGGCAGATGGAGTTGCCGCACATCGGGCTTTTGCCGGCCGGGACATAACGGGCGATGAAGTCCAGCAATTCCTGCTCGGCCTGCGCCTCGTTCAGTGCGCTGGCCGCAACCTTGGCGATCAGACCCGAGCGACCATGCGTACCCTTGTTCCAGGCATCCATGCCGTCCATCACCTCGGCACTCTGGTGCACCACCAGCACCGGGCCTTCCACCCGCACGCGCACTTGCGCATCGGTCATGACCACGGCCACTTCGATGATGCGATCGGTCTCGGGGTTGAGCCCGGTCATTTCCATATCCACCCACAACAGGTTGGACTCATGCAGGGCGAGAACGGTGGTTGCTTTGGAGAGGCTCATGCAGGCGGGAGGTTGGAATTTCGGAACAAGTGGAGAACACCCCAGGCAAGGTCTTGCCGGAGCGGGGCATAGCATCACGGACACAGTGAAATAATGCGGCATGCACGGATTCCAAGCGCGACCCGGACCGGGCCGGCCACCGTGAACGTTTCCAGGATTTTCGCATGAGCCCTCAAGACATCACGCTGCTGTGGTCCGCACTGTTCGCCAGCGCACTGGTCCTGGGCACGGGCTTGAAGCTCTGGCTGGCCACGCGGCAAATCCGCCATGTGCAGGCCCATCGCGCCCAAGTACCTGAAGCTTTTGCCGCAGTCATCGAACTGCCCACGCACCAGAAGGCAGCCGATTACACGGTGGCGCGTGCCCGTTTCGGCATGTGGCACACGCTGTTCTCCGCCGCACTGCTGCTGGGCTGGACCCTGTTCGGCGGCCTGCAGTTGCTGTCTGATTTCACGACCGCCCACTTCGGCACCCACCTGGGTGCGCAACTGCTGCTGCTCATTGAATTCGCGCTCATCGCCGCCATCATCGACCTGCCATGGGACCTGTGGCAGACCTTCCGGCTCGAAGCACGTTTCGGCTTCAACCGCAACACCCCGGCACTGTTCCTGGGCGACATGCTGAAAAACCTGCTGGTTTCCGCCGTGCTCATGTTGCCGCTGGCCGCCCTGGTGCTCTGGCTGATGCAAGCCAGCCCGCTCTGGTGGCTGTGGGCCTGGGCCGCGTTCGCGGCGTTCAGTCTGGTGATGATGGTGGTGTTCCCGATGTTCATCGCCCCGCTGTTCAATCGTTTCGAACCCTTGGCCGAGGGTGAGGTGAAAGGCCGCGCACAGGCGCTGATGCAACGCTGCGACTTCGCCCTGCAAGGCCTTTACGTCATGGACGGCTCGCGCCGCAGTGCCCACGCCAACGCCTATTTCACCGGGCTGGGCGCCGCACGCCGCGTGGTGCTGTTCGATACCCTGCTCAAGCAACTCGATGCGGCGCAGATCGAGGCCGTGCTGGCGCACGAGGTTGGCCATTACAAGCGTCGTCACATCCAGCAGCGCCTGTTCACCACGCTACTGCTGAGCCTCGCCGGGTTCGCGTTGCTGGGCTGGCTGACCAGCGGGGTGTGGTTCTACACGGGCCTGGGCTATACACCCCACTTGCTCGGTGGCAACGCCGCAGCGGCACTCATTCTGTTTATGCTGGTCCTGCCCGTGTTCGGCGTGTTTTTCACCCCCCTGGGTGCCAGTTGGTCGCGCAAACACGAATTCGAAGCCGATGCCTACGCCGCCGAGCACAGCGACGCGCGCCAACTGGGCGCAGCCTTGATACGCATGTACCAGGACAACGCCACCACCCTCACGCCCGATCCGCTCTACGTACGCTTCTACTACAGCCACCCACCCGCGCTGCAGCGCCTGGCGCGCATGGGGGCGCTTGCGGCGCTGTCCGCTTCACGGCCGGCGACGACAAGGCTGCGGTCGAACGACGGCCCGACGCAGGCCGGCCACGCCGCATGAGCCCAACGGAGCCTTGTCATGATGACGCTAGACCAATTGCTACTGAATCATTGCCAGGCGCTCGAGGGTCGCCCACTCGCTGCAGCCGAGGTGCTGAAGCAACTCGGCGTCCTGCCTGAATGGCGGCACGAAAACGGCTCGATTCAGCGCACCTATGTCTTCCGTGACTATTTCGACACCATCGCCTTCGTCAACGCGCTGGCCTGGATCGCGCACCGGGAAGACCATCACCCCGACCTGAGCGTGCATTACAACCGCTGCGTCGTCGCCTTCAACACCCATTCGGCCGGCGGCATTTCGCGTAGCGACTTCATCTGCGCGGCCAAGACAGATGCGCTGTATGCGCAGCGGCCCTTTGTCTGATTCCGGCTCGCGCGAGCACATGCCAGACCCGTCCCCGCAGCCCGCGCGCATCGTCGCGGCATTCGGACGCAGCTACCTGGCCGATACCGGCAAGCAAACCGCCCTGCCCTGCGTCGCCCGCGGCAAGCGCAGCGAAGCCGTGTGCGGCGACCAGGTGCTGTTGCGTCTGGGGCAAGACCCCGCGGTGATCGAATCCATCTTGCCCCGCCGCAACGCCCTGTGGCGGCAAGACGCCTGGCGCAGCAAGGTGTTCGCCGCCAATCTCGACCTGGTGATGGTGATGACGGCTCCGGAGCCCACGCCCAACCTCGAACTGGTAGGGCGCGCGCTCATCGCCGCACAAGCCGAGGGCATTCCGAGTGCTTTGGTGCTCAACAAATGCGAATTGCCGAGCGCCGCGCAGTTGCGCGAACAGCTCCAGCCGCTGCAGGACGCCGGTTATCCGCTCATTGAACTTTCAGCCAGGCAGTCCCCCGAGTTCGCCGCGCAAACCCTGCGCTCCTGGCTGGATGGACGTGTCGGCATGCTCATCGGTGCATCGGGTGTCGGCAAATCCACCCTGGCCAACGCCCTAATACCGGGTCTGCGAGCCCAGACCCAGGCCATTTCCACCGCGCTCAACGCCGGGCGCCACACCACCACGACTACCAGGCTGTACCCATTGCATGGACTGCCGCCCCCCAGTGCCCTGCTCGATTCACCCGGTTTCCAGGCCTTCGGCCTGAACCAATTGTCGGTGTCGCAGTTGCAGCACGCCCTGCCGGAAATCGCCACGCTCAATGGCGACTGCCGTTTCAACAACTGCACACATCGCCAAGAGCCCGGTTGCGCTGTGCGCTCCGCAGTGGACTGCGGGCAACTGCCAGCGTCCCGCTACGCCCTGTATCTGCGTGTGCTGCAGGAATTGCTGGACGAATCCAGCGTGAAAGTGTGATGCGATGAAACGCCTGCGCGTGGCGCCAAACCTGGTGATCGCCACCATGTGGGCCGATGCGCTCAACGCCGCAGGCTACCCGGC
>DAIAZB010000802.1 GCA_027443745.1 Thiomonas sp.
CGTTCAAGCGAAAGGATGGTCGGACCGTGCTGCTCGATGAGCTGGTTGGCCATGTCATCGTGCAGATGTTGCCCATTTGGCTACCGAAAGTTCGACTCGACGCCAGCAACGTCTACAGCATGGACGGATGGTTCGACGTAAGCGTCCAGCGATCCCATCTTGAGTCGGAAGGCGGCGGCTGCGAAGCTGCGGCTTTCGAAGGCGAAGGAGGTTGCCATGGGTGGTCGGATGCGCAAGGACAAGCTCAGCGAGGAGCAGGTCGGGGGGCGGTTGGCGGTGGTCGATGCGTATGAAGCCAGCGGGTTGAACGGCGAGGCGTTTGCGCAGTCGCTCGGCATGAGCTACCTGGACCTGCGGGGCTGGGCGTCGCATGCGCCGCGGTGGCGGGCGCGGTTGGCGGGGCAGACGTATACGGCCACGGGCCGGGCGGCCGCGTTCGTGAAGGTGCAGCCCAGCGAGGCGACAGTGGGCGCACGCTGCGCGCGCATTGTTTGCGAGGTCGGGTCGCGGCGGGTGCAGGTCGACTGGCCGGTGGCGGCACCCGTCGAGTGCGCACAGTGGCTGCGGGCGTGGCTGGGTTGAAGCGGTGATCCGCATCGAGGCGGTCTGGCTGGCGGTGGGGAGCAGCGACCTGCGCGGCGGCATGGATCGTCTGCTGGGCCAGGTCATCGGCAGGTTCGGGGCGGCGCAGCCGCACCACGCGTATGTGTTCGCCAATCGCCGGGCGACGCGGCTGAAGGTGCTGGTGTTCGACGGCGCGGGGATCTGGCTGTGCGCGCGGCGGCTGCAGGAGGGAGGCTTCGCCTGGCCGCAGGACGAGGCGGCCACGGTGCGACTGAGCGCCCAGCAATGGGACTGGCTCGTGGCCGGCCTGCCCTGGCAGCGCATGACGGCGGCCGCGCAGGCCGAGGCGATCCGGGTGATCTGAAGGCTGTCCATCGGGGCAAGTGCGCCTTGGCTCGCGCGTGCGCGCGCGGGAGAATGGCGGCCATGGTGGAGGCGATCGATGACGACAAACTGCGCGCGCTGGGCGACGACCCGGCGGCGCTTTACGCACGCCGTCTCATCGAGGAGTTGTCCGGCGAGGTCAAGCGCCAGGCGCAGAAGAATGCGGCGCTGAGCCTGGAGGTGGCGAGGTTGAAGCGCTGGCGCTTCGGCCAGTCCAGCGAGAGCCTGGACAGCCAGCAAGGCGAGCTGTTCGATGCCAAGACGCAGGCGCTGCTGCAGCAGGAGGAGCAGGCCGAGGACCGCGCCGCCGATGACGAGCGGGGCAGCCCGAGCAAGCGCCGCCCGAAACGCCAGCCTCTGCCGGGCAACCTGGAGCGCATCGAACACCGCTACGAGATCGACTCCGGGCTGTGCCCGCAGGGCCACGTGCTCAAGCGCATTGGCGAGGAGATCAGCGAGCAGCTCGACTGCGAACCGGCGCGCTTCTTTGTACATCGCCACATCCGTGGCAAGTACGTCTGCGCGTGCTGCCAGACCGTGTTGGCGGCGGCGCTGCCGGCGCAACTTGTCGACAAGGGGATCCCGGCGCCGGGCCTGATGGCGCAGGTGATCGTGGCCAAGCACGACGACCACTTGCCGGCGTACCGGCAGGAGGAGATCTACGCCCGCTCCGGCGCGCGCATCCCGCGCTCGAGCATCGCGGCGTGGATCGGCATCGGCGGCGTGTGGCTGCAGCCGCTGGCCGACGCGATCCGCACCGCACTGCTCGGGCAGCCCGTGCTGCACGCCGATGAGACCCCGGTGGCCGAGCTCAAGCCGGGCGCGGGCAAGACCCACCGCGCCTACGTGTGGGTGTATCGCAGCGCGTGCCAGCCGCTGGTGGTCTACGACTACCGCGGCAGTCGCGCCGGTGAGCATGCGCGCGAGTTCCTGCGTGGCTGGTCAGGCACGTTGGTGGTTGACGACTTCAGCGGCTACAAGGCGCTGTTCGCCGGCGGTGCCATCCGTGAGGCGGGATGCTGGGCGCACGCGCGGCGCAAGTTCTTCGAGGCGCACAAGCTCACCGGCAGCGCCCTGGCCGCCCAGGCCCTGGAGCGTATTGGCGAGCTGTACCGCATCGAGCAGGACATCCGTGAGCTCGACCCCGAGGAGCGATTGCGGCGACGCCGCCAGGACACCCAGCCGCGACTGCACGCGCTGCATGCCTGGCTGAGCGAGCAGCGACCGAAGCTGGCCAAGGCCGACGCCACGGCGCGGGCGATCGACTACGCCCTGGGGCGGTGGACGGCCCTGGGCGTGTTCGCCGACGACAACCTGGTTCCCATCGACAACAACGCCGCCGAGCGCGCGGTCCGGCCCATCGCGCTGGGACGCAAGAACTGGCTGTTCGTGGGGTCACGCCAGGCTGGCGAGCGCGCCGCAGCGCTCATGACGCTGATCGAATCGGCCAAGCTGTGCGGCCTCGATCCCTGGGCCTACCTCAAGGACGTGTTCACCAAGCTGCCGACCTGGCCGAACCGTCAATGGCAGGATCTGCTGCCTCACCACTGGACGCCGCCACCGTGATCGATCGCACGCAGATCGCCGCGGCGCTGGAGGGCGCCAGCAGCCTGGAGCTGTACCAACTCGCCTGCCTGCTCGAGCGCATGCTGGCCGACCCGCGCCGCATCGTGGCGGTGCGCAAGCTGCTGCATCACGGGCAGTTGGTGCGCTGTGTCGATGCGCGCAGCGGCGAGCTCGTGAGCATGCGCATCGCCGCGCTGCACGACACCGAGGTCACGCTCATCGACCCTCGCGGCGCCAGCCAGGACCGCCGCGTGCCCTACACGGCCATCGAGCCACCCGAGCAGGCCGAGATCATCGAAGCCCACCCAGACGCCCCGAGCCCCAAGCAGCCCGAGGCCGCGCCGCGCAAGCCCGGCCGCGCCGACTTCAGGCGCGGCGACAAGGTTGCCTTCGAGGACAAGTACCTGCGCCGCCAGGTCGGCGTGATCGTACGCATCAACCAGCTCACCGCAAGCATCGACTGCGACAGTGGTGAATCCTGGCGCGTCGGGTTCCATCTGCTGCGCCACATCGTCGACATCTGAACCCCCATCACGGGCCCCGCCGCCCGTCAAGAAAGGGGATCGCTGGACGCTTACGCGGTTAGCGGAAGTGTCGGTGTTCGATTGCGAACGGTTTAGGTCGCAATCGTGGTGACTACACGATGCAAACAACA
>DAIAZB010000803.1 GCA_027443745.1 Thiomonas sp.
CAAAGGCCACGCAGCGACTGCGCGAAGCCTTGCCCCAAGCCCGCCTCACGACTCTGGACGCCGGTCACGCGCTGATGAGCGAAGCGCCGGGTGCGGTGGTGCATGCCCTCGCAGCGCTGCTTGCGCTGCCAGCGGAGCGGCTATAAACCACGGTGCGGGGCTGCTGGGCAGACAGCCCCGCAACCGCGTTGCGACATGGCACTCCTGCGGCATCCCGCCGGCGTCGACCGCGCGTCCAAGGCGCGTTCGAGCGCATCCTTGCCCGGCAGCTTCAGACAACGGAAGCCGGAGAGGGATTCCACGTCGCGTGCAGCACCAGTGCCAGGGCCGAGAACGCAGCGCCGGTGAACACCACCGCGGGCCAACCCCCCAGCGCCCAGGCGTGGCTGGCGGCGAAGGTGCCAGCGGCGCCGCCAATGAAATATTGCGTCATGTACACGGCATTGATGCGACTGCGCGAAGCCGCATCCAGCGCATAAATGCGCGTCTGGTTGGCGATTTGCGCCCCTTGCACCCCGGCATCCAGCACCACCACCCCCAGCACCAGCCAGACCAGGCCGCGTCCACCGAGAGCGAACAGCGCCCAGGACGCAAGCACGCACGCCAGCGCCACCAGCAACACGCGGCGCGGGCCGCCGGGGTGATCCGCGTGGCGGCCTGAAACCGGAGCCACCAAGGCACCGCTCAGCCCCAGGATGCCGAACAGCCCTGCCGCGGCCGGCCCGAGGCCATAGGCCGCGCTGCCCAGCAAGGGTGTGAGTCCGACCCAGAACACACTGAACGCGCCGAAGAACAGTCCCCCGGTGACGCCGGCCGCGCGCAGTTCGGCATGCTTGCGGAACTGCCCAAGGGTGGACGCCACCAGATGGATATAGCTCGGCGCCGAAGTGTCGTTGGCGGGCAGGCGCGGCAGGGTGCGCCAGAGCATGGCGAGCGACGCCGCGTTGAGCAGCGCCGCCAGTGCGAAGACCGCTCGCCAGCCCAGGGCCTGGCCCACCAGCCCGCCCAGCACCCGCCCGCCGAGGATGCCCACCAGCAGGCCACTCATGACCAGACCCACGGCGCGGCCGCGCTGTTGCGGCGGCGCCAGGTGGGCCACCAGCGGCACGATCTGCTGGGCGATGGACGCCATCAGCCCCACTCCCAGGCTGGCCAGGGCCAGCAGCGTGATCGTGGGGGCGGCCGACGCCAGCAGCAACATGAACACCAGCGCCGTGCCCATGCCGAGGATGACACGGTGGCGCGGATGGCGGTCGCCCAGTGGCCCCAGGCCGATGAGCCCGCAGGCGAAGCCAACCTGCGTGGCGGTGGGTATGGCGGCGATGCCGGCGACCGAGGTGTGAAAGGACCGCGCCAGTTGCTCCAGCAGTGGCTGCACGTAATAGATGTTGGCCACCGCCACGCCGCAGGCCACGGCCATGAGGGGCAGGAACAGGCGGGGCAATGCGGGGGTGTGTGGCGTGGTCGGGGCGAGCGTCGGGGTGGACATGGAACTTGAGGCAGCCGGCCCGCAGGTGCCCTGCG
>DAIAZB010000804.1 GCA_027443745.1 Thiomonas sp.
CTGCATCCGGCGGTGATGCATTTCTTCCGCCTGTGGCTCTGGCTCACCACCGGAATGGTGACCAAGGAATGGGTGGCCATCCACCGCAAGCACCATGCCAAATGCGAAACGGCGGACGATCCACACAGCCCTGTCACACGCGGCATATCCACCGTCATGCTGCGCGGCTCGGAGTTGTACCGGGCCGAGTCGAAAAATCAGGAAACCCTGGCCAAATTCGGTCATGGCACGCCTGACGACTGGCTGGAGCGCAACGTCTATTCGCGCCTGGCCTGGCAAGGCGTGGGCATCACCCTCGTCTTGAATGTGGTCATGTTCGGCGCCATCGGCGGCACCATCTGGGCGGTGCAGATGCTGTGGATTCCGATCTGGGCGGCGGGTGTCATCAACGGTCTGGGCCACTGGTGGGGCTATCGCAATTACGCCAGCCGCGACAACAGTCGCAACGTCTTCCCCTTGGGCATCCTCATCGGCGGCGAGGAACTGCACAACAACCATCACACCTATCCGACTTCGGCCAAGCTTTCGCTCAAATGGTGGGAGTTCGATATCGGCTGGGCCTACATCCTCCTGCTCACCTGGTGCGGCCTGGCCAAGGCGCGCAAGCTGCCGCCCCAGTCCAAAATGGGCGCGTTGCGCTCACACGTCGATCTGGCGCTGGTGCAGACCGTCATCACGAATCGGTATGACCTGATGGCGCGTTACGCCCGCGAAATCAAGCGCGCGATGCACGTTGAACTGCTGCGTGCCCAGGCCGGTATCCGCTCGTCGCAGGGCGCAGGTTCGTGCGGACAGTGGGCGGCCTTGCGCGCCGCGCGCAAACTCATCACGCGCGAACGCGAGACCCTGGACGCGAAAGCGCTCGCCGTGGTCGACGCCGCCGCACAGAACAGCCCGGTGATCGGCAAGCTGCTGCACATGCGCGAAGACCTCAAGGCCGTTTGGGAACAGTCCTCGGCCTCGGCCGAGCAAGTCCGACTGCATCTGCAGGACTGGTGCCAGCGGGCCGAGCAAAGCGGCATTGCGGCGCTGCAGAACATGTCGCTGCGCCTACGCAGTTACCAGACTTGATCGTGCTCCGGATGTGACGCAGCGGCGGCCATACCGTATGCAATGCCCCATCAAAAAAGCCGCTTCCGCGGCTTTTTTGATGGGGCATTTTGTCGCGCGTCAGGCGCCATGAACGGCGCGCTGGTCGCGGCGCCGCTTACTGCAGTTGTTGCTGCAACACCTTGAGTATGTTCTGCGCGGACTGCTGGCTGACGGCGCTGGCCTTCACCGCCTGCACGCTGACCTGTGACACCGAGCCCGCGGGCTGTACCAGGATGCGGAAGTCTTCCGGCTTGACGACGGTCTTGTCGCCGCCGAAGAGCTTGCTGAAGAAACCGCCCTTGTTCTCCTCGGCCTTCAAGGCCTCCGCCGGATTCACGTAGCGGATGTCATAGGCGCCCGCCGAGCGATTACGGTCGGTCACGGTGAAGCCCGCTGTATTGATGGCCAGTCCGACCTTGCGCCAGGCTTCGTCAAAGCCGTCCTGCACCTGCAGGGCGCGTCCGTTGTCGATCAAGCTGGCATGCACGACTGCGGCGGGCGTCACCGCAGCGGCCACGGCGGCCTTGGCCTGGGTTTCATTCATGCCCAGGCGCACCATGAGTTTGCGCAGGAACACGGTGTCCAGTGTCGGGTCGGGCGTGCCCGGCTGCCAAGTGGTCTGCGTCTTGTCCTGGTTGGTGTAGACCTCCACCATGGACTGGTGGGTGATGAAAATCTCCGTGCCCTTGCCGTCCGGCGTGCGCTCGAACACCGTGCGGAAGCGGTCGCGCTCACCGGTGTCGTACATGCTGTCGAACACCTTGCCGAGGTACTTGCGAATGAAGTCTTGCGGCAGCTTGGCGCGGTTCTCGGCCCAATCGGTTTGCATCTCGCCGGTAGTCGCATCGGCTTTGGTGAGGTAGAAGCCGTTTTGCTGCCAGAACTCCTTCACCGTATCCCACAGCTTGTCGGGCGGTGTATCCACCACCAGCCAGCGCTGGCCGCCAGCCTGCTCGATACGCATGCCAGGGTACTGCGGCAGCACGGCATTGCTTTGCACGGCTTGCGCTTGCTGCGTGGTGACATTCTGGTAAGCCAGGGCGCTCACCGGTCCGGTCTTGGTGCCGCCCTCGGACATGGTGTAGCGTTGCTCGCGTGCCAGTTGTGTCAGGTCCGGCGGCACCACAAGGTCGGGGCCGGCTTTGGCGCCTTCGTAATCGACGCTCTTGCCCGTGACGACGGTGTTGAGCGAGGAGCAACCTCCTAACGAGGCCAGGGCCAGGGCGAGAGCGGACAAATGCAGGACGGGGGTGCGGCGCATGGTGGATGTTTCAGTGGTGGACGGGGATGCCCAAGTCGGCCAAGGCGGCGCGAAGGGCATCTTGATGGCTCGACAGCGGCGTGAGCGGCAGGCGCAAACTACCACCTATTTTCCCCATGGCGGAGAGCGCCCACTTCACGGGAATGGGGTTGGGTTCGATGAACAGCAAACGGTTGAGCTCCATCAGCTTGAAGTGCAGTTGCGCCGCATCGCCGGCATGGCCGGCGATGGCGGCCATGCACAGCGCGTGCATCAACCTCGGGGCGACGTTGGCCGTCACGCTGACGTTGCCCTGGCCGCCCAGCAGCATGAGCGCCACGGCGGTGGGGTCGTCGCCGGAGTACACGGCAAACCCCTGGGGGCGCTGGCGCAGGATTTGCAGCGCGCGGTCGATATTGCCAGTGGCCTCCTTGATGCCGACGATGTTCGGCACTTCGGCCAGGCGCAGCACGGTCTCGGCCAGCATGTCGGCGACAGTGCGGCCGGGCACGTTGTACAGCACGATGGGGATGTCGACGGCTTCGGCGATGGCACGGAAGTGGCGGTAGATGCCCTCCTGCGTGGGCTTGTTGTAGTAGGGGACGACCTGCAGCGTGCAGTCGGCGCCAACTTCCTTGCAGAAGCGCGTCAGCTCGATCGCTTCGGCCGTGGAGTTGGCGCCGGCACCGGCCATGATGGGGACGCGCCCCGCGGCGTGTTCGACCGCCACGCGAATGATGTCGCGCTGCTCGTTCACGCTCACTGTGGGCGATTCGCCGGTGGTGCCGACCACGCCGATGCAATCGGTGCCTTCGGCGATGTGCCAGTCGATGAGCTTGCGCAGGGCGTCGACATCGACGCTGCCGTCATCACCCATGGGTGTGACCAGGGCCACGATACTGCCGGTGATTGGGTTCATGCGGGGTTCATGCCACGCTGGGATAAAGCCTACAGATTGTACTTTGCGGGACGCGCCGCAGTGCCTGCCTCGGCATGGTGCGCGGGCATCGGCTCGCGCACCGCGCACACCCGCTGGACAAAGGCGGATTTGGGCGCCTCCACATAACCGTCCTCATAGGCCACCACACGCAGCTCGGGGCGCACCAGGTCGAGCAACTCGCCGGGGCGCAGCAAAAAATCCGGGTTGCCGGGCTTGCCGACGCTGGCATTGCCGAGTGCGAACGTTTCGTAGATGAGCACCCCGCCCGGAGCCACCGCCGCCACGATCCGTGGCAAGAGCGCACGCCAGAGATAGTTGGCGACGATCACGCCGCCGAAGG
>DAIAZB010000805.1 GCA_027443745.1 Thiomonas sp.
GCCTACGAACTGCTCAAGGGCCGCGTCGCCGCGCAGCCAGCGCCCACGAACGCGCCCGGCCAGGCCACGCCGCCCCCCTCCACGGGCGGCCAGGCCTCGGGCGGCTGGCTTGGCGGCCTCGGCAGCGGCACCGGCCGCAAGGATTCGTTGCTCGAAGCCTTGGCCAAGTCGGCCGCGCGCAGCATCGGCAGCACAGTGGGCCGCGAAATCATCCGCGGTGTGCTGGGGGGGCTGCTGGGTGGGCGCAAGCGCTGACGCCGCCCGTTGAAGCGGCGCCGGCCGGCGCGGGTGATGTGTATGTGGCGCGCGCCATCGTTGGAGCGGGGGGTTCGTGTCGCGCCGCACGGGTGATCCAAGCAGCTCGTGCCTGACCGGACTCTCTAAAATGCGTGCACAGTAACTGGCCGTTCACGGCGGGCAGCTTGTTTGCGGAGTTTCCCCTGCCCACCTCCATGCGGCAGCCACCGACTGGTTTGATCCGGTCCTCAGAGGATTCCATGGCGGCAGATACGCACGGCGCAGGCGCGGCACTGGCCACACAGGCCACGCCCGCCACGACCTCAACGCAGCAATCGGTTGATGTTCTCATCATCGGCGCGGGTCCGGGTGGGTCGACGGCGGCTGCGCTGCTGGCCGAACGCGGACTGAGCGTGGCGCTGCTGGAGAAGGACCATCACCCGCGCTTTCACATCGGCGAGTCGCTGCTGCCCGCCAACCTGCCGTTGCTGGACAAACTTGGCGTTGCGGCACAGGTCAAAGCCATCGGCATGGAGAAATGGGGCGCCGAGTTCGTCTCGCCCTGGCATGCGCAACACACCCAGACCTATGAGTTCGCCGATGCCTGGGACAAGTCCATGCCCATGGCTTATCAGGTGCGGCGCTCGGAGTTCGATCACATCCTGATCCGTAACGCTGCGCGCAAAGGCGCCGACGTGATGGAAGGCTGCACGGTGCACGATGTGCGGTTCCTGCCCGAGGCGCGGGGCGCCGTGGTCAGCGCCACGCACGATGACGGCACCCAATCCAGCTGGACCGCGCGCATGGTCATCGATGCGTCGGGCCGTGACACCTTTCTCGCCAGTCGCCTCAAGGCCAAGCACCGCGACCCGAGGCACAACAGTGCCGCTCTGTTCGCCCACTTTGCCGGCGTGCAACGACTGGATGGCAAGGCACAGGGCAACGTCACCATCGTCTGGTTCGAGCATGGCTGGTTTTGGCTGATTCCGCTGGCCGACGGCGCCACCAGCATCGGCGCGGTGGTCTGGCCGTACTACCTCAAGACCCGCGACAAACCGCTCGACCAGTTCTTCGCCGACACCATCGCCATGTCCCCCGACCTGTCAGCCCGGCTCCGCGCCGCAACCCGTGTGACCGAGGTCGAAGCCACCGGCAATTTTTCCTACAGCAGCGACCACACCCATGGCCCCAATTACCTGCTGATCGGCGATGCCTACGCCTTCATCGACCCCGTGTTTTCCTCCGGGGTGATGTTGGCCATGCAGGGCGGCTTTATGGCCGCCGACGCCGTGGAAACCTGCCTGCGCGAGCCGGCCAGGGCGGCGCAGGCGCTGGCCCGTTTCGACCGTGGCCTGCGCCATGGCCCGCGCCAGTTCTCCTGGTTCATCTACCGTGTCAATCACCCCACCATGCGCGACCTGTTCATGGGCCCGCGCAATATCTGGCGCATGAAGGAGGCGTTGCTGTCAGTGCTGGCTGGCGACATTTTCGGCACCACCCCCATCTGGCGTTCGGTTCGCCTGCTCAAGGGTCTTTTTCACCTGATTTCCGTGCGGCATCTGGCCCGGTCATGGCGCGCCCGCGGGCTGCGCAAGCAGCAAATCCGGGTGGAATCCCTGCCCGGCGTCACGGGCGGGTGATGGCCGCCACATCGGCCTTGCAACTGCTGCTGCTGCCCGCCTCGGAACTCGCGGCGCAGCCTGCCGCCTGGCTGCGCAGGGTGCTCGGGGCTGCCTGTTTCGGCAGCGCGTTGCCGCAGGCGTTGACCGGGCTGGACTTGCCGCTCGCGCAGGTTCAGGTGCAAGCACTGCGGCAAGGCGCGGTTTCGAGTGAAGTCTGGAGCGAAGTCTGGATCAGCGACGCGCCGCTGCGTGCCGGCGCACATGGCCGACTGCGCTGGCGCTGCAACGATGCGGTGTTGTTCGGTGAGCTGACGCTGGCGGCTGACGAGCTTAAAGCGCAGCGGGCGCCAGGGATCGACGCCAGCCTCCCGGGCCGGGGCACCGGCGAGATCTGGTGCGCTGCTGCCGCCGGGCAATCACCCCCCATGCAACGCGCCACCGAGCTGATCTATGACGAGTTGTTCGGCGCCATCGAGACGCTCGGCTTTCCTCACCTGTTGCGCGTGTGGAACCATATCCCCGACATCAACCGCGAAAGCGCCGGGCTGGAGCATTACCGCCAGTTCAACATCGGCCGCCAAGACGCCTTTCTCGCCCACGGCCGCCATGTCGGTGGCTCCAGCGTGCCCTCGGCCAGCGCGCTGGGGGCGGCGGGCAGCGCGCCACTGGTGGTGTATTTCATCGCCGGCCGCCGGCCGCCGGTGGCCATCGAAAACCCGCGCCAACTCAGCGCCTATGACTACCCGGCCGATTACGGCCCACGCGCGCCCACGTTTTCGCGCGCCAACCTGGCCTGCATCGCCGGTCATCCGGCACTGTTCATTTCCGGCACCGCCAGCATCGTCGGCCACCGCACACTGCACCATGGTGACGTGGTGGAGCAGACGCGCGAGATTCTGCGCAACATCGACGCCGTGCTGCGACAGTCCGGCACCCAGGGTGCTCAGGGCCTGACGCTGCAAGACTTGCACTACAAGGTGTATGTCCGCCACGCAGCCGATCAGCCGGTGATCCAGGCCGAGCTGCGACACGCAGTTGGCGGCGCGCTGCGGGCGCTGTATTTGCAGGCGGACATCTGCCGGGCGGATCTGTTGGTGGAAATCGAAGCTGTGGCCTTGCCCACGTCGCAGGAGTTTGCATGCTGAAGGGTCGAACCCAGCTTGGCCTTGCCTTGGTGGCGCTGCTGGCCGGCCTTGGACCAGCCACCGCCCAAGTGGCGCCAAAGCCGCTGTGGGAGGTCGGTCTCGGCCTGGGTGTCCTCAGCTTTCCCGACTATCCCGGCGCGGACCAGCAGCGCAACGACATCGTGCCGGCTCCGTATTTCGTCTACCGTGGCGAGATCTTCAAGGCCGGACGCAACGGTTTTCAGGCGCACCTGTTCGACACCGAGCGCGTCGATTCCTACCTGAGCCTGAGCGCCTCGCCGCCTGTCAACAGCACCGACAATGTCGCCCGCAGCGGCATGCCTGATCTCAAGCCCACGATCCAGTTCGGCCCCGCGATCGAGGTGCATCTCTGGCAGTCGGCGGTGCAGCGCATGCGTCTGGACTTTCGCGTGCCGCTGCGCACCGTCGTCAGCGTGGCGTGGCATCCGCGCCAAGTGGGCTGGCTGCTCGCCCCGGTGCTCAATCTCGACATGGCCGACGTTGCCGGGCTGAGCGGCTGGAGCCTGGGCCTGCAGACCGGCCCGCTAGTCGCCGACCGCAGCTACAACCAGACGTATTACGGCGTGGCTTCGGCTGACGCCACGGCCACACGAGCGGCCTACGCAGTATCCGGCGGCTACGCTGGTAGCCAGCTCACCGTGGCCTTAAGCAAGCGCTTCCCCGGCTTCTGGGTGGGCGGGTTCGCCCGTTACGACAACCTGAGCGGCGCCGTTTTTGCCGACAGCCCCTTGATGCGCCGCAGCCGCAATCTCACGGCTGGCGTCGGCGTCGCGTGGATCCTGGGACA
>DAIAZB010000806.1 GCA_027443745.1 Thiomonas sp.
GCGTTGCCGTCGGACCAGGTGCTGGTCGTCGATTGCCGCAAGGACCTGGCCGATCCGGCCAAGGGGCGTCGCGATTACCTTGACGGCCATATTCCCGGTGCCGTGTACGCCGAGCTGGATGCCGATCTCTCCGACCTGTCGCTGCAATCGCAGGGCATGGGTCGCCATCCGCTGCCGTCGGCGGAGGCGTTCTCCAGCGTGCTCGGGCGCTGGGGCTGGCGGCCGGGCCTGCAGGTGGTGGCCTACGACGCCGCCAGCGGCGCCCTGGCCGCGGCGCGCCTATGGTGGTTGCTGCGCTTCGCCGCCGAACGCGCGGTGGCAGTGCTCGATGGCGGCTACGGTGCCTGGCTGGCGGCCGGCCTGCCGGTGGAAACCGTGGTGCCGCTGCGCACCGCCACCACGGTAGCCGTGCGGTTCGAGCCCGCCGCAGCGGTGCTCGATCATGCCGCGCTGCATGCAGCACCCGTCCCCTTGCTGATCGACGCCCGCGCCATGCCGCGCTACCGCGGCGACGTCGAACCGCTCGACCCGGTTGCCGGCCATGTGCCGGGGGCGCTCAATCGTCCCTTCGCCGACAACCTTGCCGCCGACGGCCGTTTCAAGGACGCCTCGGAACTGCGGCGCGAATTCCTCGCCTTGATCGGGCCGCGCGCGCCCGCCGACGTGCTGCACATGTGCGGCTCCGGCGTCACCGCCTGCCACAACCTGCTGGCGATGGAACACATCGGTCTCGGCGGCTCGCGCCTCTATGCGCCTTCGTGGAGCGGATGGGTGAGTGATCGTTCGCGGGCGGTGGCTACGGGTGGGTGAGGTCAGAAATTGTGGAGTTGCTGTTTCTTTTTTGATAAGTCGTTCTGAGATTAATCATGCAGGGCATGTCTGGCTCGTTCGCGGCACAGCGTCATCAATGCGCTTGCTTGCGGTGTGCCACGCCGTATTTCGCCGTTAATAAAGAGATCGTCGAGTTGAGGGTCGGCGGCGTACCTTGCCATGAGGGTGTATCGGGCAACGGGAGATGAGCCGGCCAGTTGATTGAGGTCGGTGTTATCGACAGGTGACTTGTCCAACTGTCGCGCATAGCCGAAGGCGTTGAGTTCGGCGCAGTTCTCAATGGTGGCTGCGCCAAGCTCATTGTCCATCTGGCTACGTTGGTCAAGACCCACCCAGGTATGGAACAGTTCGTGGGCAACCGTCCTGCTGACGTTGTGTTCATAGCCGCCGTCCAGGGGCGAAACCACATAGGCCACGCTGTTGTTGGATCCTATGGCCCAGGATCGGTGCGAGATTGCGTAGGATGTCCCTGGTGGCGTCAGGTAAAGCTCAATCTTCCGAATCGGGGGCTTGCCGGCAATGCGGGTGACCGTGGCAAATGCGTCCTCAGCCAGCTTCGCAATGGATGCGGCATCGATTGTCGCGAACGTGGCGGTGTGGACAACCACATGCAAAGACCCATCCTCTCGGAAGCTCTGTCGCCTCCAGTTACCGGTATACGGCGGGCCTTCTCCCACTTGCCCGTGGGTTACGATCAGTCGGATGCCCAGGTATTTCCAGATGTAAGTCGTCTCGGTACTGGAAACGTAACTTTTGTCCTTGCCCGTTTCAGATCGCTTGGCCACCAGGCCATTGGTGGCCAATGCAAGCAGCGCGGCTATCAACAGGGCTTTTCCGTCCATAGTGCCTTGAGGGGCGAGAGAGTTGGGCTTGACGAGCTGATTTAGTTATTTGGCATGCAAATGGTCGGGTGAGGGCCGCGTGGGCAGCTTGAACCCTCAAAAGTGACTGCCGATTGAGCCATGACTGTGTTGTCGGCTCTTGCGGTCGCCGCAGCGATATTCGTACCACTCTGCGGTGTCACAGGAAAACCCGCAATGGTATACGAGAGTTTCGAGCTGGCTGGGTTTGCTCCGGTCGCTGACAGCCACGCATTCACCAAGGCGGGGTTGGCGAACACCAGAACCGTCCCCGACTTCGTATAAGCGAAGCTATTGGTGGCGATGACGGCGCCCGATGCCAGGTTGGTGATGGCTAGGGTAATCGTGCCGGTTGCAGGCCAAGCCACCGTTGAACCCGAGGTATCAAGCGAGAACGACCCCGCGTCTGGCATGGTCGTTGCCATGACGTACGCCATTGCCCGTTGCGTGCTTGACAGCACCATCTCGCCGGATACCGAAACGTCCGTTTGCAACTGGAGGTCTTAGATATCGACGAACTGTGCCTTGGGGCTCTTAGGCTTCACCGGCTGCGTGGACACTGTGACAGTGCAGGTGAGAGTTGCTTGTGGAACGCAGCCGCCTAGCATCAGCGTGGTCGCGGCTACCAAGGCCGCTGCCGACTTCTTCAATCCGAAATGCATTTGTAAATCCTCCGATGATTTGAGCATTTCGCCCCCTCAAGGCGAGGTCGCAGATCATATGCGACTGTTCAGGCATAACATTAAAAGAGCGCCATTGCAAACGGCCCGGAATAATTTGGAGGGGTAACGATCCCGTCTCAGGGTTGCCGTGGCTTTCCTGGAAACGGATATCGAGAGGGCGGCAGGCGCATGAAGCCATATCGGGGCACCACATCAGCAGCGCCAACTCTGCCTTGTGTTGCTGCGAGCAACGTCAGCGCGAACAGTCTGTAGTCAAGGCGCGTGCTTCAACGCCAGCACGGCATTGAGTCCGCCGAACGCAAACGAATTGCTGAGCGCCGCCCGCACCTTCATCTCGCGCGCCACATTCGGCACGTAATCGAGATCGCAGGCCGGATCGGGCTGGTCGAGGTTCGCGGTGGGCGGCACCACGCCATCGCGCAATGCACCGACCACGGCGACCAGTTCCAGCGCACCGGAGGCGCCCAGCGCGTGGCCGTGCATGGATTTGGTGGAAGACACCGCCAGCCGGTCGGCATGCGCGCCGAAGGCGAGGCGGATGGCGCGTGTTTCGGTGCTGTCGTTGGCC
>DAIAZB010000807.1 GCA_027443745.1 Thiomonas sp.
AAGCTCGTCCAGCGCCGAATTTCTCCAGGCCGTGGCACCGCGCCTGGTCGTCGTGCAAGCAGGGTTCATGAACAGCTACGGTCACCCGCATGCCGAGGTGCTGCAACGCTACGCCGACCTCGGACTGCCGGTGCAGCGCACCGATCGAGACGGCGCGCTGGTTTGGCGCAATGAACACCCGTCCGAATTGGAATCCTGGCGCGCAAAACAGCCGCGCTATTGGCAACTGCCATGGCCGCAAACAGCCGCGCCGCAACCGCCTAGTGCCGTCACCCGGCCGGCAGTGTCCATGGCGGCAGATCCTGGTGCGCCGGAGAAGAGGATGGACCGATGACGGTTGCCGGCTTGCGGCCCGGGTTGCAGCGATGGTGCGGACATCGTGCCGGCTTGGAATAATGGCGTGATGCGACCCCATGCCAGACTCGATTTCAACACGCTGCTCCTGCTCATCCTGCCGCCCTTGCTCTGGGCTGGAAACGCTGTCGTCGGGCGCCTCATGGTGGGGCAGATTCCGCCGCTGGCGCTGAGCTTTGACCGCTGGTTCCTCGCCTTGCTGGTGGCCTTGCTGTTCACCGGCTCTGGTTTGTGGCGCCAGCGTGCGCTGTTGCTGCAGCACTGGAAGCCGCTCGCCCGGATGGGGTTTCTCGGCGTTGCCTGCTACAACTCGCTGCAATATGTGGCGCTGCACACGACCACGCCGCTGAACGTCTCGCTCATCACCTCGGCGGCACCCGTGTTCATTCTGTTGATCGGTGCGGTGTTCTACCGCGAACCGATCGGCCCGGCATCGTGGTGGGGTGCGGCGCTTTCGGTGGCCGGGGTGGTGGTCGTCGTGGCCAAGGGGCGGATCGACCATCTGCTGCAGTTGCACCTGGCCACGGGCGACCTCATCATGTTGCTGGCCGTGTTGCTCTGGGGCTTTTACACCTGGGAGTTACGTCGCCGCACGCTGGGGTTGACACCCTTTGCCTCGCTCACAGTGCAAATGGCCTGGGGCAGCTTGTTCATCGCACCGTTTGCCGCGTACGAGCATTGGGGTCTGGGCGAAAGCACCCACTGGGGAACGCCGGTGGTGATGGCCATCGGCTATGTGGCCCTGTTGGCCTCGCTGCTGGCTTATGTCTGCTGGGGTACGGCAGTGGCCCGGACCGGAGCGCAGATTCCGGCCTATTTCGGCAATCTGGCGCCGGTGTTCGCCGCTGTGCTGGCCTACCTGTTCCTGCACGAAGGCATCGCGCTCTACCACCTGGTTGGCGCAGCGCTGATCTTCGCCGGCATTCATGTGGCCCTGCGTGCGCGGCCCCGCGTCGTGCCGGCTGTTTGAGCCCGGGAGCCAGTGCGTGGAAGCGCGGCTGCCGCCTTCAGGGGTCGATGACCGCCGCGCAAAGATCGGTGGGGGCAGCTGCCACATGACCGACAACGGGCACCATCTTGATCCCGGCGGACGCCACGCGGCAGGGTGCTGCCAACACGCCGCAACCCGAGAGTGCGATGCTGGTCAACGCCACGGCGGCGAGGGGTTTGAGGAATGTTGCAAGGTTCATCCGGTTCATCCTGGGGTGAGCGCCGCGCAAGGTGCATGCTGCTTCATTGCTGCTCAGCCCTGCGCGG
>DAIAZB010000808.1 GCA_027443745.1 Thiomonas sp.
CCACCACGAAAGCCGCGCTTGCCGACGTCGATCCACGTCGCCTGCGGCGCCAGCTCGCGCAGGGCCGGATCGACCAGGGCATCGCTCAAGACCACGTCGGCCTGGCCCAGCAGGCGGGCGCCGCGCAGGGTGATGAGATCGGCAGCGCCAGGGCCGGCACCGATGAAGGCGATGCGACCCATCAGCGCGCTCCGCCTGCTTGCGGCGTGGCGCGCGGCATCATGCCTGTGCCTCGACCATCAGCGCGCCGCTGGTGCGGTGGGTGGCGGGATCGACAACGATCATCGCCCCGGCCACGCGGTTGTCGGCGAAGCTCTCCAGCGGCAGCGCCGACTGCACCTGCAGGCGCACACGGCCGATGTCATTGACCGCCAGCGTCTGCGCGTCGACGTCCGCCAGGGTGTGGATGTCCAGGCGGCTGGCGATGGCCGTGATGCGCCCCACCACCCAGCGGTGCCCATGGCGCAACCAGTACTTGCGGCCGATGGTCGCCGGCTCGGTATCCAGCCACGCCAGGGTGGCGCCGAACTCTTGCGTGCCCCGCGAAGTGTGAGATTGGGCCGAGGAAACGTCGGCCCGCGGCAACGCGGCCGACTCGGGCGGTAGCTGGTGCAGTGAGTCACCGGGCTCGACGGCCTGCGCCGGCTCCAGGCCCATGATCCAGTCACCGCGCGAGACATCCACCTGGCGGTCAAGCACCAGTCCGGCCGACTGACCGGTGGCGCAGCCATCGACGGCCACACCCGCATGCCAGACCGCGACGACCTCGGCGGTCTGGCCGCCGGGGTGAATGCGAATCTTGTCGCCGGGCCGGACCCGGCCCCTGGCGACGCGGCCCCAGAGCGTGCGCGGCTGGTGGCCCAGGCCGCCGCCTTCGCGCGCCACGTATTGCACCGGCAGCAACAGCGCGCCGGTCTGCGGTTCCTCGGCGGCGGGCAGGGCCTCGAGCAATTGCAACAGGGTCGGCCCGGTGTACCAAGGCCAGGACGCCTGGGTGGCGATATTGTCGCCGCGCAGCGCCGACACCGGCACGATGCCGGCGGGCGCGATGCCGGCTTCGGCGGCGAAATCCAGCAGCGCACTGCGCACGGCCCTGAACGCGGCCTCGGCATCGTCCACGGCGTCGAGCTTGTTCACGGCGAACACGATGGACGGCAGGCGCAGCAGGCGCGCCAGCAAGGTGTGGCGCCGGGTTTGCGGCAGCAGGCGCAGGGGCGCGGCGCGCCAGTCGAGCTTGGTGATGTCGATCAGCACCACCGCGGCATCGCTGCCGGCGGCGGCCGTCACCATGTTGCGCGTGTATTGCTCGTGCCCCGGGGCGTCGGCGATGATGAACTTGCGCCGCGGCGTGGTGAAGTAGCGGTAGGCCACGTCGATGGTGATGCCCTGCTCGCGTTCGGCCTCCAGCCCGTCGGTGAGTCGGGACAGATCGATGGCGCCCCCCGCGGCACGGCGATGCAGGGCGTCGAGCTGGTCGGCCAGGATGGCGCGGCTGTCGAGCAGCAGGCGGCCGATCAGCGTGCTCTTGCCGTCGTCCACGCTGCCGGCGGTGAGAAAGCGCAGCGCCTTGTGGCGGTGTTCGCTGCTGGCGTCGTT
>DAIAZB010000809.1 GCA_027443745.1 Thiomonas sp.
GCCATCTGCCGCGCGAGTTGCTGGCCTTGCGCGCCGCATTGGCGCGGGCCGTGGAGCAGGTCGGCATCGGCTGCGATCAGCGTGCGTTCCGGCCGCATGTGACCCTGGCACGCCACGCCCAGACCAGCCATGCGCCCCAGGCCTTCGCCCCCATGACCTGGCCGGTTGCCGAGTTGTCGCTGGTGCAGTCGATGCTGGGTGCCGGGCGCTACGCGGTGCTGGATCGATGGGAGTTCCGCTCAGGCACTGGACCGATGGCCGCTTGAGGCCGCCAACTCTTGCTGTGCGTTCAGCGTGAACGCAGGCGCTTGAGCAGCTTGGCCGCGAGGCCGCGGATGGGCTTGTCGCTGGCCAGCAGCAGCAAGCCGTAGAGCATGACGCCCACCAGAATTTGCAGCGTGATGCGCAGGGGCAGACTGGGCAGATGGATTCGGGTAATCACGCCATACATCAGCAAGGCGAGGATCGAGAACTTGGCCAGATCCCCCCAGGGCATGGGCACGTACACGGCGCGCCGGCCGTAATAGGCCGTGGCGGCGGTGTACAACAGATAGCTCGCCAGCGTGGCAACGGCGGCGCCTTCGATGCCATAGGGGCGCACCAGCAGCGCGCTGAGCGCGATGTTCAAGGCCGCGGCTCCCAGGACGGAATACATCACCACCTTCGTGAGTTTGTTGATGTAGATCCCGGCGCTGAAGATGGGCGTGCCGCCGGCCACCAGCATGCCGCCGACGATGAACGCAAACAGCGAGGTGGAGACCTCGTATTTGTTGGAGGCCAGCAGGCGCAGCAGATCCGGTCCCACTGCGGCCATGCCGGCCAGGATAGGCAGCGCCAGCACCAGGTAATAGCGCAGCGCCTGCTGCAGGAAGGCCACCGTTTTTTCCCGGCCCTGCTGTTCCCATTGGCGCAGATACATGGGAATGACGGCTTGTGCGAACGAGGCCGTCAACACGCCCTGGAGATATTCGGAAAAGTTGTACGCCGCTGAATAGGAGCCCAGCGGCTGAGGCCCGAGCTGGTAATTGATGATGTAGCGCCCGCCCATGCTGAGCAGCATGTAGGACAGCTCGCTGGCAAGCAGCGGCAAGCCGAACGTGAGCATCGCGACGAACAGCGGGCGTGAGACACGGTGAATGTCGAACAGGCGCTGGCGCGCGTAGTAGCCGACGATGAAGATCAGCGCCAGGACCTCGGCAATCATGGTGCCGATGAAAAAACCGTAGAGATTGCGGGCCAGGAAGAACAACACCAGCAGCACCAGCCCGAGGCCGACGTACTTGCGCACCACCGTGAACAAGCTGTAGAGGCCACTGCGCTGCTCGGCATTCATCAGGTTGAGCATGGCACTGTCGACCACGCGAAACAGGATGAGCGGGGCCGCCAGGGCAATGAGGTATTGCGCTCCCGTGTGACTCCACCAGGCGTTGGGCAAGACCAGGAAGATCAACGCACTCAGCAGCGCAATCACGGCGCCCACGGCAAGCATGCTGAACAGCATCGTGGAAAACAACTCGACCTTGTCTCCCGCCCGCTTGCCGCCTTCGATTTCGGCATAAAAGCGGACGACGGACTTTTGCAGTCCCATCTTGCCCACGCCCACGAGGAAGCCGAGCGTGACGTTGACCAGCCCGAGCACGCCGTATTCCGCCACCGTGAAGATGCGCGTGAAGATCGGAAACGAGATGATGCTGGCCAGCGTGATGAGCAGCGTGCCGATGGAATAGTTCGATGTGTGCCGCAGCAGACGCATGAGCATGCCGCCCGGCTCCTTCGGCGCGGAGCTGATGCCGTCAGTGTCGGTGGCCATCGGTGTGCAAGGGCTGCGTTTCGGCGGCCGGGGTCGTGGAGCGGACACCGCGGTACAGGCGCAGCAGCGAGGCGGTGACGATCTCGGCGCAGTAGGTGCGCTCGATCGCCGCGCGTCCAGCATGGCCCATGCGTCGGCGCAGGTCCGGGTCGTCGAGCAGGGTCTGCATCGCTGCAGCCAGCGCCGCAGGGTCGTTCGGCGGCACCAGCAACCCCGTGCTGCCATGTGCCACCACATCTTCATGGCCACTCACGCGCGTGGCCACCACCGCCAGCCCCGAGGCCATGGCTTCGAGCACCGCGTTGGGCAGGCCTTCCTGATGCGAGGCCTGCACATAGAGATCCGCGGCAGCCAGAATGCCGGGAACATGGCTGACCGCGCCGGGGAAGTCGACGCTGTCGTGCACGCCCAACTCGCGCGCTAACTCCCGCAGTGCGTTGTGCACAGGTCCGTCACCGGCCAGCACCAGGCGCAGTTCCACCGGGCGCCGCACCAACGCCCAGGCGCACAGCAGCACGTCGAGGCCTTTCACCGGCACATGCCGGCCGACGAACACCACGCGCTGCAGGGGCGCGTCGGTACGGTTGCAGGCAAAGCGCGCGCAATCCACCGCGTTGGGAATGAGGTGCATCCTGGCAGCCGGGTAGCCGGCTTCGACCATGGCCCTGCGCGTATGTTGGCTGATGCACTGGAAGGCGTCGAGGCGTCTGGCGCCGGCGTTGAGCAGGCGGTGG
>DAIAZB010000810.1 GCA_027443745.1 Thiomonas sp.
GGCGGCGCATGCCGCAGCGCGATGAACAGGAGGAAGTGAAAGCCAAACAGGCCGTAGACGCCGAGCGCCAGCGCCACGGGCCGCACCCGTCGCCATTGGCGCCAGAAGGGCCAGGCCGGGATGCTGCCGACGAGAAGCGCCAGCCCGGTGAGCAGAAAAGGCGGCACGCGCGCGAGCTGTACGCCCAGTGTGGCCAGCGTGGCCCAGAGGGCGATGGCGCCAAGGGCATAGACGTTGGCGCGAGCGGTGGTGGCATGCATACGCGCACTGTACCGGTGCGCATCACGGGGCTGTGTCCGGCAAGGGGCCCGATGCGGCCCGCGCCTTGCAGCCGCAGCGGCACGCCGCCCGCGTCAGGGCGCGTGTTGCGGCAAGGCCGGCGCCCCGTGGACCAGGGCCTGAGCCAGATCCGGTCGGCGCTGCGCCCAGGGCTGGGCGGCTTCGAGCTGGGCAGCCAGACGCAGCAGCAGGTCTTCGCGGCCCCAGGCGGCGATGAACTGCACGCCAACCGGCATGCCCTGTGCATCGACCTGCAGCGGCAGCGACATGGCCGGTGTGCCGGTGAGGTTGGCCAGTTGTGTAAAGGGGGTGCGCGCCAGGCTTTTCCGCGCCAGATCGTCGACGATGCCGGTCCTGCGCAGCAGCCCGCCCAGGCCCAGGGCCAGCACCAGGCGCAACGCGGCCTGCTGGCTGGCGGGGGTGTCGAGTTCGCCGATGCGCGCGGGCGGCTGCGCCGTGGTGGGTGTGAGCAGCATGTCGTAGCGGGCGTGGAATGCGGCCAGGGCGCGGGCAAAACCATTCCAGCGCGCACGCAGGGCGACATAGTCGGCGGCCGGCAGGCTGGCGCCGATGGCGGCGATGGCGCGGGTATCGAGCTCGAAATCCGCCGGACGCGCGCCATGCACGCGGATGCAGCGCCGCACCTCGGCGGCGACATGGCCGAAGTAAATGCCGAGATAGCTCTGCGCCAACGCCAGGCCGTCGATTGCCGGGACGGCCGGCTCGACCGCATGGCCGAGCGACTCCAGCAGATGGACGGTGCGCTCCACCGCGGCGGCACACTCGGGGTGCACGGCGCCGCCCAGCGGCGACGCCACACTGAAGCCGATGCGCAACCGCCCCGGCGCGGCCCCCGCTTCGAGCGCATAGGGCCGCAGCGGCAGGGTCACGCCGTATGGGTCGCCCAGCTCGGCGCCGGCGACCACATCGAGCAGCGCGGCGCTGTCGCGCACGCTGCGGCTGAGCACATGGATGCAGCTGGCGCCTTCCCAAACCTCGTCGGCCGCCGGGGCCTGGCTCACCCGGCCGCGCGAGGGTTTGAGCCCGAACAGGCCGCAATAGGCGGCGGGAATACGAATCGAGCCGCCGCCATCGGACGCGCCCGCCACCGGCACGATGCCCGCGGCCACGGCCGCCGCCGCGCCGCCGGACGAGCCGCCCGGGGTGAGGTCCAGGTTCCAGGGATTGCGGCAGGGGCCGAACAGCAACGGCTCGGTCACCGCCTTGAGCGCCAGCTCGGGCAAGTTGGTCTTGCCCAGCACCACCAAACCGGCGTTCTGCCAACGCCGCACCACGCTGCTGGTGGCACCCGCCAGGACTTCGCGGCGGGCGCGCGAAGCCCAGGTGGACGGCATGCCAGCGACGTCTTGCCCCAGGTCCTTGAGCAGAAAGGGGACGCCGGCAAAGGGACCGTCCCGGCCCCGCGGGGGTTGCGTGCCCAGTTGCGCGCGGGCCTGCTCGCGCCAGTCCATCACCACGGCGTTGAGGCGCGGGTTGAGCGCATCCAGTCGCGCGACTGCGGCATCGAGTACCTCGGTCGCGCTCACCTCGCCGCGGGCGATGAGCGCGGCCAAGGCGGTGGCGTCGAGGTTGGGGTCGATGTCGGGCATGGCGTCAAGCATAGGGCCGGTGACCGGATCTTGCCGCATGCCTGCTTTGTGTCAGCCGATGCTGGACTGTAAATAGCCGCTGACATTGTTCGTGCCGGACGCGGCTGCGTTCCTAGGATGGTTTGCATGACCAACCATCCCAAGCCACGGAGACACGCATGACCCTGATCGACTGGTTACGCCGCAACCTCGCCGGCATGCCCGAAGCCGCAGACAGCCGTCTCGCCGAATCGGGCCTGCCCTCACAGATCGCCGCCGAACACGCCGAAACGTGTTACAGCGGGCTGAACTTTTATTCCGCCATCCAGAGCCACCAGCAATGGAAGGCCCGTCTCGGGGCATACGCCCGTGGCGACAGCGACGAGCAACTCGACGTCGCCACCATCTGCCGCGACGATCGCTGCGCGCTGGGCATCTGGCTGCATCACGATGCGCGCGTCCCCCTTGCGCAATTCGGTCTGTTCAACCGCCTGCTCGAGGAGCATGCCGAGTTCCACCGCCAGGCCGGCGAAGTGGTGCGGCTGATCCAGTCGGGCGCGGGCGAATCGGCCCGCATGGAGCTGGCCAAGGGCCAATACGCGCGCATGTCGCACAAGGTCATTTCAACCCTGAGCGAGCTGTATCTCGCCGTGACCCTGCCGCCGGGCCGCACACACTGAGCCGCGGCAAACCCCCGCCACGCCCCCCGCAATGCACCCGCACAGCACCATGCAAACACCAGCCCTCATACCCCAGCCCGCAGCCTGCGCCGAAACAACCAGCGCGGCAGAGTCCAGCCTCAGCCTCGTCGCTGACGAGCCCGCGGCGGCCAGTTTTTACGACGCCGTGGCGCAGCATCACGCCGGCAAATTGCGCCTGCGCCACGCGCTGCGCCGCATGGCCGAGGGTGGTGCCGCTGTCGAGGCCAGCGAGGCCCAGGCAGCTTGCCTGAAGACGCATTGGCTGCGGCAGGTGCGCCACTGCTCGATCGCCCGGGGTCCGGCGCTCGACGAGCTTGAAGACCTGAACGCCAGCCTGCTGCGGATGCAGACCCACGCGGTCGAGGCCGCGCACCGTGGTCACGCCACGCAGGCGCTGCTGGATTTGGCCGATCTCTCGTATGTACGTTTGTCACGCCGCCTTGTCGCCTTGCTGAGCGAGTTGCATCTGCGCGCCATGCAGCCTGACCGCGTGTCGCCGCCTGCGAGCACGCGGGTCCTTGCGTCCGCGCTGGTGGAGTCGCGCGGCAACGCGGTGAGCCGATCGCAGCCGCCGCGCATCCACGCGCAACGGCAGGACCATCGTTCAACCCCAACCTGAGGCAGTGCTCGCAACGCCCATGACCGCTGTGGGTTTTCCCATGTCTT
Organism: Thiomonas sp.; assembly: GCA_027443745.1. The sequence continues at coordinate 3,236 of DAIAZB010000810.1, forward strand.
TTGTCGGCACCGGGGACAAGACAGCGGCATTGGGGTTTCATCCGAAATTCCTGCACAATCCTGTCGATCATGCCACAACCACTGCCATTCAGCGATGATCCGAGCCGCTCAGCCTCCGGCTCCCGCATCGCCTACCTCGAAGACGACCCGGCGCAAGGCGAGGCGGTGCAGTCCTGGCTGCAACAAGCCGGCTACGCGGTGGATTGGTTCGAGAGCGGGCGTGCCTGCGCGCTGGCCCTCGAACGCGGCAGTTATGACCTGGTGCTGCTGGACTGGATGGTGCCGGATCTGCTCGGCTCGCAGGTCCTGCAACGCGCCCGTCAACGCCTGCGCGAGCGTTGTCCGCCCATCATCGTGCTGAGCGGGCGCGACAGCGAAGATGACGTGGTGGAGATGCTGCAGGCCGGCTCCGACGACTACATCGTCAAGCCGCCCGCCCGCGCAGTCCTGCTGGCGCGCATCGCCACCTGCCTGCGGCGCGGCCATCGGGGCGACGCCGCGCCGCCTCTGCTGCATGGGCGCCTGCGGGTGGAGTTTGCCCAGCGCCGCATCCTGCTCGATGGCCGCACTGCCGATCTGAGCGCGCGCGAGACCGACCTG
>DAIAZB010000811.1 GCA_027443745.1 Thiomonas sp.
GCCGCCGCGGCGCTGGCAGTGGCGGCGCGCCATCCCGATGCGGTCAGGGCCGTGGTCTCGCGCGGTGGCCGGCCCGACCTGGCCGGCGAGGGCCAGCTCGCCCGCGTGCAGGCCCCCACGCTGCTGATCGTGGGCGGCGCCGACACCGAGGTGATCACGCTCAACCGCGTGGCGCTGGCAGCGTTGACCTGCCCGGCGAAGATGGTGCTGGTACCCCATGCCACGCACTTGTTCGAAGAACCCGGCGCGCTGGAAGCCGTGGCGGACCTGGCGGCCGACTGGTTCGCGCGCTGGCTGCGACGCGACGATGCGCAGCGCGCTCATGCCGCACCCGGCTGAGCAGGGGACGGATCCCGCACGAGGTTGATCTGGATCACCTGCGTCCGTCGCGCCGTGCCTAGGCTGGGCGGTGACTCGCGCATGACGCACGGGTCTTCCCCCCGAATCTTTCCATGAGGATCCATGCCATGGCCAACCTTACCCACTGGAATCCCTTCAAGCCGCTGACCCGGCTCGAATCCCGTTCGCCGCTGTTCGAGGACTTCTTCCGCGATTTCGGCCTGCGTCCGCGCTGGCAGCAGGAACTGGAAGCGCCGGACATGCGCATCGACGTGGTGGAAAACGACCGGACCTACACGGTCAAGGCGGACATTCCCGGCGTCGAGAAGAACGACATCGACGTGTCGATCGACGGCAACCAGGTGTCCATCAGCGCCGAGGTCAAGCGCGAGAGCAAGAGCAAGGAAGACGAGCGCGACGTCTACACGGAGCGCTACTACGGACAGGTCTACCGCTCGTTCAGCCTGCCCAACGAGGTGGACAGCGGCAAGGCCAACGCGCACTACGAGAGCGGCGTGCTCACGCTGACGCTGCCGAAGAAAGGCAACGGCAACGCCCGCAAGGTGTCGGTCAGCTGAGCACGCATCGCCCGCCGGCTGCACAGGCGGCCGGCGGGCAGGGGGCAACCATGCCAAGTCTCCATCACGGCACGCTTGAGGTGCTGCGCGGCGAAGCCCTGCGGCTGGGCGACAGCGTGCACGACTACGACGCGCTGCTGGACAGCGTGGGCGAGCGCAGCCTGGTGCTGCTCGGCGAGGCCACCCACGGCACGCAGGAGTTCTATCGCATGCGCGCCGAGATCACCCTGCGGCTGATCGCCGAGCAGGGTTTCGATGCGGTCGTGGTGGAGGCGGACTGGCCGGATGCCTACCGGCTCAACCTGTTCGTGCGCGGCGAGGGCGAAGACGTCGGCGCGGCATCGGCCTTCGACGATTTCGAGCGTTTCCCGCGCTGGATGTGGCGCAACGAGGAGGTACTCCGCTTCGCCCAGGCATTGCGCGCGCACAATCTCGAGAGGCCGGCGGAACGGCGCGTCAGCTTCTACGGCATGGACATGTACAGCCTGTACCGCTCGGCCGAGGCCGTGGTGGATTACCTGTCCAGCGTCGACGAGGAACAGGCAGCGATCGCCCGCCGGCAATACGCCGCGCTGGACCACGTGCGCGACCCGCAACGCTACGGCTACGAGGCCGTCTATGGCGTCCGCCCTGACTGCCGGCAGGCCGTGCGCGAACGCCTGCTGGCCTTGTGGAAACACGCGCCGGAATACCTCGGCCGCGACGGCCGGCCCGCGGCGGACGCCTTCTTCTTCGCCGAACGTAATGCACAGGTGGTCGCCAGCGCGGAGAGCTACTACCGCGCCATGTTCGGCCCGCGCGCCGAGAGCTGGAACCTGCGCGACCGCCACATGGTGGACACCCTGCTTGCCCTGCAAGGCCACCTGCGCTCGCACGGCGGTACGGGCCGGATCGTGGTGTGGGCGCACAACTCGCATCTCGGCGATGCGCGGGCCACCGAGATGTCCTTCGCGGGCGAGTGGAACGTGGGGCAGCTGATCAGGCAGCGACTGGGCGAGGCGGAGGCCCTGCTGGTGGGCTTCACGACCTATACCGGCACCGTCACCGCCGCCTACGAGTGGGATGGCGAGGCCGAATGCCGCGATGTCCTGCCCGCCAGGGCGGACAGCTACGAGTCGCTGTTCCGCGACACCCGGCTCAACCGCTTCTACTTGCCGTTGCAGGGCGAGGTCGCGCGCGTCCTGCGCACGCCGATGCGCGAGCGCGCGATCGGCGTGCTGTATCGCCCGGACACCGAACTGCAGAGCCACTATTTCATGGCCTCGCTGCCGTCTCAGTTCGATGCGGTGTTCCACCTGGACGAGACGCAGGCGGTCCAGCCGATGGACGTGGGCGCGGGGGTTTATCCGGTGTGAGTGCGGGAGGTTGCGATGGATCGCGCGGGCATCTGGCTTTGCGCCTGCAGGAGGCTTCGTTGCCAGGGGTTCGTGTTGCTGCCGCGCGGGGACGTTGCTATTCGGCTGCTGCGTGCAGGGAGCGCGCTGCTCTGCCGGGGGAGACCCTGGGCGGCGGTGAGAAGGCCCGGAAAGCGCCGCCTCGGGGTGCTCTTTTTTCACTTTGAGCACGCAAAGAGAATGTGGCTCGGGCGCCGGCAGGCGCCCTAAACCGCTCTGTTCCTTACGACGGCGGCAGGGTGCAGCCCTGGCGCCCACGAAGCGTCAAAAATCCACCTCGACGCTACTCCGCTTCTTCGCGAGGCGGTTCGCACGCATAGCCGAGTACCGCGAGGCCATCCTCCAGGAAGTCGCTGGCCAGCGGCGATCCCAGCAGGTATTCGGGAGTGCGCGCGTTGTAGGCCTGTGCGGCCTCCTCGCGGATCGACGGCCAATCGTCTGTGGTCGCGTTGTCGCGGCCCAGCCACATCAGGGCGACCAGGTCG
>DAIAZB010000812.1 GCA_027443745.1 Thiomonas sp.
GGGCTGGAGCCCGATCTCAAGGTGGTGAGTGAATGCCGCAGCGCCGACGATGCTGTGGAGATGGTGACGCAGCATCGGCCCGACCTGGTGGCGCTGGACCTCTCGCTGCCCGACGGCAGCGGATTGCCGTTGATCGAACACCTGCGCAGCGTGGCGCCGGATACGCGCATCGTGGTGCTGAGCATGCACGATGGCGAGCCGTATGTGTCCGAGGCGCTGCGCCGCGGCGCCAGCGGCTACGTGACCAAGGGCGTGGCGCCGGAGGAACTGGTGGCCGGTTTGCGCGCGGTAATGCAGGGCGAGCGGTTCCTGAGCTCCGACCTGCGCCAGCGCCGCGCCGAGCAGCCGGAATCGGTGCTCGACCCGCTGCATCGCCTGACCGCCCGCGAGCACGAAGTGTTCCTGCTGCTGGCCTGCGGCAAGACGCCCAAGCAGGTGGCGGCGGAGCTGGGCATCGGCCAGAAGACCGTCTACATCCACCGCGCCAGCGTGATGGGGAAGCTGAACGCAGGCTCCGAACTGGAGCTGTACCGGATGGCCAGCGAGCGCGGTTTGTTGCCGGCCGTTGGCTAGGCCTGGGCGCGTTCCAGCATCTGTTTCGCGTGGGCGCGGGTTTCGCGGGTGATCTCCACCCCGCCCAGCATGCGCGCGAGTTCGTCGCGCCGGCCGTCGGCGTCCAGCGGCTGGATGTGCGTGCGGGTATGTCCGCCCTCGCTGTGCTTGCTCACATACAAATGTGCGTGACCCTGCGCGGCCACCTGCGGCAAATGGGTGACGCAGAGCACCTGGCGCTGGCCGCCCAGAGCGCGCAGCTTCTGGCCCACCACTTCGGCCACTGCACCACCGATGCCGCTGTCCACCTCGTCGAACACCATGGTGCCCACGCTGTCGTTGCCCAGCGTGGCGACCTCGATGGCGAGGCTGATGCGCGCGAGTTCGCCGCCGGAAGCCACCTTGCGTAACGCGCGCGGCGGTTGGCCGGGATTGGCGCTGACCAGCAGTTCGCAGCGTTCGCGGCCTTGCGGATCGGGTTCGTCGCCGCCGGCAGGCTCCAGTTCGACCCTGAGCACGCCGCCGGCCATGCCCAGTTCGGCCATCAGCAGGCTGACTTCCTTGCCCAACTGGTCGGCGGCCTTGCGGCGCGACTTGCCCAGCTTGTCGGCGGCCTGGTCGTAGTCGGCACGGGTGCGTTCGCGCTGGGCGGCGAGCTTCTCCAGCGCTTCGCCGGCGCCCTCCAGTTCGGCCAGCTCGGCGCGCAGCGTGGCGGCCTTGTCGTGCAGTTCGGCGACGGGCAGGCGATGGCGCCGGCCGAGCTCGTGCAGGCGGGCGAGATGGACATCGACCTCGGCGAAGCGTTCGGGGTCGAGATCGACGTCCTGTGCGTAGCGGCCCAGCGTGTCGGCGGCTTCGCCCAACTGGATCGTGGCGTTGTCGAGCAGCTCCAGCACGGGGTTCAGCGCGCCGTCCAGCATGGCCAGCTTGCCCAGTTCGGCGTGGGCGCGACCCAGCGCACGGCGCAGGGCGAATTCGCTGTCGCCGTCGAGCAGTTCGACCACGCCGGCGGCACCTTCGGCGAGCCGGCCGGCATTCGCGAGGCGCTTGTGGCTCGCCTCGAGTTCGGCCAGTTCGGTGGGCGGCAGCGTCCATTGCTCCAGTTCGGCGAGTTCGTGGCGCAGCAGCGCCAGCCGCTGTTCGCGGTCCTCGCCGCCGCTGAGCCGGCGGATGCGCGCACCCAGGTCGCGCCACTGCGTGGCGAGTTCGCGCACCTGCGCGGCCAGTGCTTCGTGGCCGGCGTGGGCGTCGAGCAGGGCGAGCTGATGTGGGCGGGAGAGCAGGGCCTGGTGTTCGTGTTGACCGTGGATTTCCACCAGCAGCGTGGCGAGTTCGGAAAGCTGGCCGGCGTTGGCGGGGCGGCCGTTGATCCACGCGCGCGAGCTGCCCTCGGCGCGGATCACACGGCGCAGCTGGCAGGAGTCACCGTCGTCCAGCTCCTCGCATGCCAGCCATGCGCGGGCCTCGGGCAGGGCGGCGAGATCGAATTCTGCGGACAGTTCGGCGCGGTCGCTGCCCGTGCGCACCATGCCGCTGTCGGCGCGGGCGCCGGCGAGCAGCAGCAAGGCGTCCACCAGCAGCGACTTGCCGGCGCCGGTTTCGCCGCTGACCACGGTGAGGCCGGTGCCGAAATCGACTTCGGCGTGTTCGACGACGGCGAATTGGCGGACATGGAGCGAGATGAGCATGGCGGGCTGATGGCAGTCCGAGAGTGGTTGGGCGGATTGTAACGGTTGGCCTGCCGCTAGAATGGCGCGGCGGCTTGCATCGCGGGCGCGCAGACACTATCTCTTTCCCGTCTCACCGATTGCTACAGCGCATGTCCCGTCATCACGGCCACGAACTCGATGCACGCACGCGGCGGTTGCTGCGCAGCCTGATCGCGCAGTACCTGGCCGACGGCGAGCCGGTGGGGTCGCGTACGCTGTCGCGCTCCTCGGGGCTGGACGTGAGTCCGGCGACCATCCGCAACATCATGGCCGACCTTGAGGAGGCCGGTCTGGTGGCCTCGCCGCACACGTCGGCCGGACGCATCCCGACGCCGCGCGGCCTGCGCCTGTTCGTGGACAGCCTGATCGAACTGCAGCCGCTGCCGCGCGACGAAATGGCCCGGCTGCAGCGCGAATTGCCGCCGGGGCAAGCCACCACGCGCGACCTGCTGGGCAATGCCTCGGCGCTGCTGTCGGCGATGACTCGCTTCGCCGGCGTGGTGACGGTGCCGCGGCAGACGGATTTCCCGTTGCGCCACATCGACTTCGTGCCGCTGCCGGATGCGCAGGTGCTGGTGATCCTGGTGTTCTCCGACAACCAGGTACAGAACCGGGTGGTGCAACTGGCCAAACCGCTGGAAGGCCGCGAGCTGGAGCAGGCGGCCAACTACATCAATACGCATTTCGTCGGTCTGCGGGTGGACGACATCCGCGCGCACCTGCTGGCTGAATTGCGCGCGGCGGGCAGCGAACTGAACCGGCTGGTGATCAACGCCACCGAACTGGCCACGGCCTCCTTCGCGCCGCAGGCGGAGGGGGACGATGTGCTGGTCAGCGGCCAGACCAACCTGATGGCCTGCGCCGAACTGGCAGACCTGCAACGCCTGCGCGAGCTGTTCGAGGCGTTCCAGCAGAAGAACGGGCTGTTGCAGCTGATGGAGTCCTGCGCCCGGGCACCCGGCGTGCGGCTGTTCATCGGCGAGGAATCGGGTTTCGCCGCGCTGGACGGCTGCAGCATGGTCACGGCC
>DAIAZB010000813.1 GCA_027443745.1 Thiomonas sp.
CGTCAGCATCGTCATCGACGCCCCGATGCCCAGGCCGATCGCCAGCACCATCAGGCCGGTGAGGACGGGCGTGCGCCTGAGACTGCGGCGCGCCAGATCAAGGTAGTAGCCGAACATTGCTCATGCCCTCCCGAAATTCATACGCTGCGCGTCGCCACCATCGGCGGCACCCGCGAAGCACTTAGCGCCGGTGAAAGCACCGAAAGCTGGCCAAGCATCCACAACACCAGCGCTCCGGCCGGCAAGTACCCGAGCGGCAGACGCGGCAATTCGTAATGCGTCATCAGCACCAGGTTCAGCGTGATTGCCAGAACCGTCCCCAGCACGATGCCGGTGCCGACGATCACGAAATTCTCGAGCTGGAAGTAGCGCAGGATCTCGCCACGCGTCGCACCGATGGCGCGGCGTATGCCGATGCTGCGCGTGCGCTGCTGCACCCAGAAATTCGCCAATCCGGCGATGCCCAGCGCGGTAACGAACAGCAGGCCGAGTACTGAGGCAATCAGCAGGCCGATCATGGTGATATCGCGCTGGAAGTAGGCGGTACGGATATCGCTGTAGGTTCGCACCCGCGCGGAATTGATGATCCGATCCGGATTGGCCTTCCATAGCGCGGCGGTTGCCGCCGCAAGGACGCGCTGGCGATCATGCGGCGCGCTACGCAGCACATAGAGTGCGTCGGCTCCGTCCGGCGCCTGCGGCAGGATCATACTGTCGTTGTCGACACCCGTTGCGCGCAGCTCCGGGCGCAACAGCGTGTCGACGATGCCGACCACGCGAATGAACTGATTGCCGTCGTACATGCTTTGCCCAAGCGCCGACCTACCGGGATACAGGTGCTGCGCCAACGCGCGGGTGATGATCGCGACGACCGGCTTGCCATGGGCCGTGTACTCGTCCGGCAGAAAATCGCGACCTTCGACCAAGTGCAGGCCAAGGGTGCCGACCAGACCGGGAGTACCGTCGTAGACGCTGGGCTCCACGCAGCCACTGCCATCGATCGAATTGCGCTGTATCGCGCGATCCAGGGCCTCCTTGCTGGGACAGATGCCATGGGTATCCTCGCTGCGATTGAGCGGCAACGAATAGCTGACCGCTACTGCGGCACGTACGCCTGGAACAGCGCGCAGCGCGGCGAGATCGGCGGCAAGCTGCGCGGGATGGTCTGCCCCCTTGTCGATAGTCTCGGAGGGAATCGTCGAAAGCTCGTTCTCGGCAATACCGGTCGACACATTGATCCGCTCGATACGGCCGACGATCATGTGCATCACGTTGCACACGATGGCGAGGGTGACGGCCACCTGCAGCGTCAGCAGGACAGCCGTCAGCTTGTGGTGGCGCAATGTGGAAAGAATCGGTCTGATATGCATGAAGCTGTCCTCTCCGAAGCGGAAGCCGGCAGCGCCGGCCCCGTCGCGCGCAAGGCGCGCTCCTACATGGTTTTCAACTGCAGCGCGGGCGCTACACGGCAGGCTCGCCATGCCGGCAGCAGGCCGGCGAGCACGCTGGCGGCGACGGCCAGCATCAGCGTGCCAAGCAGCATCGGCACGTCCATCTGCGCCAGGTGCGCGTAGTCATCGGGACGCTGGCGGATGTTCCACAGGCCAAGCTGCGCGATGGCGAGGCCCAGCGCGCCACCGGCCACACCGACCAGCGCCGACTCGACGCCAAGCTGCACGAAGATGTCGCGCCTCCTGGCCCCCAGCGCACGGCGCACGCTGATCTCGCCGCTGCGACGCAGGAACTTCGCCAGCAGCAGCGCCACGATGTTGAGCATGCACACGAACAGAAAACCCAGCGCCAGCCAAAGCTGAAGGTGCACGTCGTTCGGCACCAGGTTCTCGTGCGCCAGCCAGGCCATCAAGCCATACAGTTTCGCGTTGGTCGGCGGGCGCTGGTATCGTCCCAACGCCTTCTGCTGCGCCGAATAATCGATGAGGTACTGGCGATAGGCCGCCACCTGTGCCGGCGTGTCCAACTGCGTCCAGAACTGCAGCCAAGTCGTGGTCGGGCTGACCATGCGCGCGTCGGCGTGCCGCCCGCCCCAGCTGCTGAAGTTGCCGTTGACGTCTAGCTTCTGGTCGACCGC
>DAIAZB010000814.1 GCA_027443745.1 Thiomonas sp.
TTCGCCGACTACATGCAGGCCTTCGGCGCCGGAGGCCTCAAGGCCGAGGGCCTGGACGCCTTGCAGTACCTTGCCCGCTTGTATTGGTATACGGTGGAGTTCGGACTGGTCCGCTCGGCACAGGGCCTGCGCATTTACGGCGCGGGCATTTTGTCGTCCGGCGGCGAGGTGGAGTACAGCCTGCACAGCCCGAAGCCGCGGCGTCTGCCCTTCGATGTGCCGCGGCTGTTGCGCAGTCGCTACCGCATCGACGACTACCAGGCCACCTATTTCGTCATCGACAACTTCGCGCAGTTGTTCGGCGCCACCGCGCCCGACTTCGCGCCGCTGTACCTGCAGGCCGCGGCTCAGGCCGAGATCGCGCCCGGAGCCGTGCTGCCGGGCGAGCACGACATCGCGCCGGACGTTGCAGGCGCATGAGAACGGTTGGCGTCATCCCGCGATGACGCCCTCGGCCGCCCCCGGTTTGCCTGCCCCCCCGCGAAGTGCGGGGCGGTGAACCGACCCTGGGGCTGCTCAGATGGTCTCATGTTCATCCGGGGCCGTTCGACCGGACATGAACGCACCGACACGGCCTTCACGCGCATGCCGCAAGGCCGTTTGCAGCGCGTCCCAGGTGGCCGGATGGAAGGCCAGGGCCAGATGCCCGGTGCCGCGCAGCCGCAAGGTCTGTGCGCCCGGCAGCAGGGCGGTCCGGATTGGGTAGACGAGCTGGTCGCAATCGCCGGCAATGCAGTGCATGGGCGGCTGTCGCTGCCGGCTTTCCATGCCCAGCAGTGCCCGCAACCAGGCACTGCCCGGTCGCATCTGCACGGCATTGATGGTGTTGGCGTAGCGCGCGGTCCATGCGCCGGCATGCGGTGAGCCGATGGTGATGACACTGGCCACGCGCGCGGCGTTGGCCGAACTCGACGCCAGCCAGGCGCGCACCGCCAACCCGCCCATGCTGTGGGCCAGCAGCACCGGCGGTCGGCCGGTGGCGGTCGCAAGACGCGCCACCGCGGCATCGATGCCGGGTGCGTAGTCGCCGATGGCGCGCAACGTCGGCTCCAGGTTCACCGCGATGAAGGGCGTGCCTTCAGCCTGCAGCCGCGCCAGCACGGGGTTCCAGAAGGCGCGGTTGCACAAGTAGCCATGCACCAGCACCACACCGGCCTCGTGCGGCGCATTGCCGGGGGGATGCCCGGATGCAGGGCCGCTTGGCCGATCCCTTGCAGCGGGCGCGTTCAGCGCGTCGGGCCACGCTCGTTCACGCCAGGGCTGCAGCCAGATGAAGGCGCGCATTTGCAAGCCCGCTTCCGTCAACCAGACACGCCAGCGGACCATGTCAGGGCAAGCGGGCGTCTCGTGGCGCGCGCACCAGGCAGCTTGCAGCAGCACATGCGCGCCGGTGAGCAGCAGGTAGCCGGCAGGCAGTCCGAGCAGGACCAGCACCAGCGCCAGCCGGGGGTGACCGAACCAAGCCAACACGCCGCCCAGAACCAACAGCGTGGCAAGCTGCGCAAGCAGGAGGCGACGCAGCCAGCGGGCTGTCATGGACGCAGGCTCATGCCGGGTTGTGTCGGTTCCGCACCGGCATTCCTGCGCGCTGCATCGACCATGGCATGGGTCGTGCGTCAGCGCTTCATCAGCGCCATCAGGCGCGAGAAGGTTTTGCCATAGGGCGGGCGGATCAGCGCGGTGCCTGCCAGGCGCGGCTGGCGCAACACGGGCTTGAGCTTGCTGAACGTGTCGAAACCCCAGCGGCCGTGGTAGTGGCCCATGCCGGAGTGGCCGACGCCGCCGAAGGGCAGGTCGTCCTGCGCCACATGCATGAGCACGTCGTTCACCGTGACGCCGCCGGCGTGGGTGGCGCGCAGGGCGTGGGCGATGCGGCGCTTGTCGCGATCGAACCAGTAGAGCGCCAGCGGGCGCGGGCCGGCGTTGACCAGGGCCATCGCCTGCTCCAGCGTGTCGTAGGGCAGCACCGGCAGCCAGGGGCCGAAGATCTCGTCCTGCATCAGCGCGAGGTCATGCGGCGGATCGATGAACAGCATGGGTGCGAGACGATGCCGCAGGTCCATGCGCTGCGCGCCGTCGAACAGCGCATGGGACTTGACCCCCGCGGTATGCGCCTGAGCCTGCAGGCTGGTGAGTCGGCTGTAGTGGCGCAGGTCGACGATGCTGCAGTAGTCCGGGCTATCGAGGCCCGCGGGGTAGAGGCGGCGCGCCGCCTCGCCGCAGGCGCGGACGAAGGCATGCATCTCGGCGCGCGGCACCAGCACATAGTCGGGCGCGACGCAAGTCTGCCCGGCGTTCACCAGTTTGCCGTAAACGATGCGCCCGGCGGCCAGGGCGAGGTCGCATCCGGGCGTCAGCACCGCGGGCGATTTGCCGCCGAGTTCCAGCGTCACCGGCACCAGATGGGCGCTGGCGGCGGCCATGACGCGACGCCCCACCGCGGTGGAGCCGGTGAACAACAGGTGATCGAAGGGCAGGGCGCTGAACGCCGCAGCCTCGTCGGCGTCGCCGGTGAAGATGACCAATTCGGCGGGATCGAACGCCGCGCGCACCAGGCGCGCGAACTGGGCGCCGAAGGCGGGGCTGAACTCGGAGAGCTTCACCATCGCGCGGTTGCCCGCCGCGAAGGCCGAGGCCAGCGGACCCACGGCCAGATACAGCGGATAGTTCCACGGCACGATGATGCCCACCAGGCCCAGAGGTTGCGGCAGGACCTGGGCGCGAGCCGGCCAGAACCAGATGGACGTGGACGCGCGGCGCGCACGCATCCAGCCGGCGCCATGGCGCAGCGCATGGCGGATGGCTTCGAGCGACGGCACGATGTCCAGCACCTGCGTCTCGGCCCGGGCGCGGTGGCCGAAGTCGTCGGAGATGGCGTCGCACAACAGGGCTTCGTGATCCTGGATCAGGGCGGCCAACCGCTTGAGCCGGTCGCGCCGCGCCGGCCAGTCGGGGTAGGGGTCCGCGCGGCTGGCGGCGTGCAGGTGCTCGTAGGCGGCGCGCAAGTCCGAGGAGAACAACGAGGGTCTGTCCATGCCACGATCTCCGGTTGCGATTCGCCTTATGCTAAATCTGCCCGAAAGCCACCGCCACTCCAGGCTTGTGGCCCCTGCGCGGCCCAAGCGCGGCACCTGCGTAGCGCAGGTTGCGGCGCCGGCGCCGGCCGCGACTGGCTGCACCCGGCTGTATCGACCTTGCCTCCACCATGCTGATTCAATCCCCGTCTCCGCCCGCTCGACCGTCTTCGCCATCCATGCACAGCACGCCCATGTCCGCCGAGCTTTCCACGCCCACATCGCCCTTGCCGCGCTCGATGCGGCTGCTCGAGCGCGGCTGGCTGTCGGCCAACAACATCGTGTTCCTGGACGACGACCACAGCGCCAGCGTGGTGGACACGGGCTACGTGCTGCATGCGGCGCAGACGGTGGCGGTGGTGCGGCATGCGCTGGACGGACGGCAGCTCGCGCGCATCGTCAACACCCATCTGCATTCGGACCATTGCGGTGGCAATGCCGCGTTGCAGGCGGCGTATGGCGGCGCCGCGCACTGCGCCGTCACCGTGCCGGCCGGCGAACTGCAGGCGGTGAACAACTGGGACGAAGACGCGCTCTCTTTTCGCTCCACCGGCCAGCAGGCGGCCGGCTTCAGCGCGGCGGCCGGCATGGCGGCCGGCGATCTGCTGCAGCTGGGCGGCATGTCTTGGCGGGTACACGCCGCGCCGGGCCACGACCCGCATGCGCTGATGCTGTTTCAGCCCGAGGCGCGCCTGCTCATCAGCGGAGATGCGCTTTGGCAGCATGGTTTCGGCGTGGTCTTTCCCGAAATGGTGGGCGAGAGCGGCTTCGCGGCAACGCGCCGCACGCTGGACGCCATCGCGGCCCTCGCTCCCGCCGCCGTCATCCCCGGTCATGGCGCCGTTTTCACGGACGTGGCCGCGGCACTGGCGCGTGCGCGCTCGCGCCTCGGCGTCTTCGAGGCCAACCCCGAGCGCCATGCCCGCCACGGCCTGCGCGTGCTGCTCAAGTTCCAGTTGCTGCAACAGCCCGAGGGTGTGGCCTGCGACGACTTGCGCGCCTGGTTTGGCGATGCCGAGCTTGTGGCGCGCACGGCATGCCACTTCTGGCCGACCCTGACCCTGGACGCGCTGTTTTCCGAAACCCTGGACGCGCTGTTGCTGGCCGGTGCCGCAAGCCGTCGCGATCATCTGGTGGGCAACGCCGATCCAGCCTGAGTCGCCAGCGCATCGGTATCGGATGCGCCGGCGCAACTCGTGCCTTGAACCGGGTTCACTCGGCATGAGCGCTCATGCCCATTCGCTGTTCGCCCATCATGCTCAGGCGCTGGTTGACGATGCTCCTTTGCTCGGGGCTCAGCGCGGTGTAGAGGTGCTTCAAGGCCTTGGTCATGGCCTCCATGCCGCTCAGGCGTTGCTGCAACAACTGCGTGCGTGCCTGCATACGATCGGGTGCGGTTGCGTTCGCGTCCGCGCCCTGCAGCTTGCCACGCATGGTTTGCATGGCCCCGGCTTGCTGCTTCGCCTGGGTGGCGAAGGCTTGCCAGGCGGGTTCCTGCGCGGCGGTGATGTGCAGCGCGGCCTTGGTGTCGGCCAGACGGCGGTCCACCATCGCCGCGGAATCACCCGCATGCATCATGCCTTCGGCCATGCCGCGCTGACGCATGTCGCCCTCACCCATCATGCCTCCACCCATCATGGACCCCGACTCCATGCTGGCGGCGCTGCCCGACATGCGCGATGAGCCCATGCCGCCGGATTGCGCAAAGGCCGTGCCGATGGCGGCGGCGGACAAGACGGCGGCGATGCCGACGATGACGTTCTGATTGCGTTTCATGGTGCTGCTCCTGTCTGAATTGAGCGAATGGTCCGTGGGACGATCCCGCCGGGCCCGATGGAAGGAAGTCCTTCGCAACGGTTCCCATTGCAGCTCCGGCATGTAAGCGCGCCATGTCAAGAAAGCACTTTTTTGTATCGCACTGCGCGCAATCCTGGCGTCGACATGCTGCGTTACATTGTTTTTTCCTGAGCACCCGGCCCGCCGGCCAGAATCGGCGCATGGAAACCTCCGACCATATCCTGATCGTCGACGACGACGCCGAGATTCGCCACCTGCTGAGCGCTTA
>DAIAZB010000815.1 GCA_027443745.1 Thiomonas sp.
CTCAACGCCTTGGGCACCGTGGCCTCGTCCGCGCCATTGCTGGGCTTGCTCGGAACCGTGGTCGGCCTGATCGAGATTTTCGGCTCGCAAACCAGCGGCAGCACCAACCCGACACTGCTGGCGCACGGCATCTCCGTGGCGCTATACAACACGGCCTTCGGGCTCATCATTGCCGTGCCATCCCTCATGTTCTACCGCTACTTTCGTGGCCGGGTGGACGACTTCGGCATTGAACTGGAGCAGGCCGCGCGCAGGTTGGCCACGCATCTGCAGCCCCAACTCGAAGCCGCGGCGCGGATATCGTCCTGATGCCGGGCAGGAGCCTTCATGAATTTCCAGCGCCCGCGGCCTGAAGAGCCGGAAATCAACCTGATTCCATTGATCGACGTGTTGCTGGTGATCCTGATTTTTCTGATGATCACCACCACTTACTCGAAGTACACCGAGCTCAAGATCAACCTGCCCACGGCGAATGCACCCAAAGCCGAACACTACCCGCATGAGATCGTGGTTGCCGTCAGCAGTGACGGCACCTATGCCGTCGACCGCCATGTCCTCCCCAGCCGCAGCGTGGCGGATCTGGCCAGCTCGCTGACGCAGGCGGCCAAGGGCAATGCCAACACCATGGTCGTGATCAGTGCCGACGCGCAAAGCACCCAGCAGTCCGTCATCAACATCATGGAAGCCGCGCGCGTGGCCGGCCTGAGCCAGCTCACGTTCGCCACCCAACGTTCGCCAGGCACGTGATTCCTCCGCAGCCTTCAGCCCGCACCGCTGGACAAGCTGCCTCGGGCTGGCCGGCTTGGTGGCTGCGGCGCCGCTGGCAAGCCTGGCTGCTGCTTCCCCTCTCCGGACTTTTTGGCGCTTTGGCCGCGCTGCGGCGACTGGCATATCGACACGGCTGGAGGCGATCCTGGCGCGCCCCCCTGCCCGTCATCGTGGTGGGTAACGTGACCGTCGGCGGAACCGGCAAGACGCCGCTGGTGCTGGCCATCGCGCAGCACCTGAGCCGCTCGGGGTGGAAACCCGGCATCGTCTCGCGCGGCCACGGTCGCAAGAACATGGGGCCGGAACCGCTGCAGGTCGAGCCGGATGCCGACCCGGCCACGACCGGTGACGAGCCCTTGCTGCTGCGCCGGTTCGCGGCCTGTCCGGTCTGGGTTGGACGCCGTCGGGTAGCCGCTGCACAAGCCCTGTTGCGCGCCCACCCCGAGGTGGACGTCCTGCTCAGTGACGACGGCCTTCAGCATCTGGCGCTGGCGCGTGACGTCGAACTGGTGGTGACCGATCTGCGTGGCCCCGGCAACGGTTGGCTGTTGCCAGCCGGCCCCTTGCGCGAACCCTGGAATCGCCCGCGTGACGCCACGCTTGGTCCAGCTTTACGCGTCACCAGCCAGGCGAGTCTGTCACTGGCCGCGCCCGGCTTTGTTTTGCATCGCAAACTCGGATTGGTGCGCCAGCTTGCGACGGGCGAGCGACTCAGTCTGAACGCCTTCCTTCTGCGCCATCCCGGGCAAGCCCTGGCGGCAGCGGCTGGCATCGGCCACCCCGAACAGTTTTTCGACATGCTGCGCATGGCGGGCGCCACCTTGGCAATCACGCTGGCTTTGCCCGACCACCACAGTTTCGAGGTCGATCCGTTCCGTCAGCTCGAGGCTGCAGCCCTGCTCATCACGGAAAAGGACGCCCTAAAATGCAAGTCTTCGTTCCCGAGCCTGGACCGACTCTGGGCGGTCGAGTTGTTGCTAGAAGTTGACCCTGCCTTTTTTCCCTGGCTGCTTGCGCGATTGCCCGCGCGTCCGGATCACCCCCATGGATTCACGCCTGCTTGACCTCCTGGTTTGCCCTGTATGCAAGGGTCCACTGGACTACAACCGATCTGCGCAGGAACTGAGTTGCCCACGCGACCTGCTGGCTTTTCCGGT
>DAIAZB010000816.1 GCA_027443745.1 Thiomonas sp.
GCCCTCGTGCTCGAAGCCTTCGGCGCGGTCATCAGCCAGGGCGGTAGCGGGGTGGTCATCGGCTCGCAGTCCGGCCATCGACTGGGCAGCCTGTCGGACGCGCAGAACGCGATGCTGGCGACGACTCCGGCCGAAGCGCTGCTGGCGCTGCCCATGCTGCAACCCGACCAGGTGAAGGATTCGCTGCAGGCCTACCAGATCGCCAAGCGCGGCAACGCGCTGCGCGTGATGGCCGAAGCGGTGCGCTGGGGCCAGCGCGGTGCCCGACTCAACACCATCAGCCCGGGCATCATCATCACCCCGCTGGCCCAGGACGAACTGGCCGGACCGCGAGGAGCCGGATACCGTCGCATGATTGAAGGATGCCCGGTTGGGCGCGCGGGCACGCCTGACGAGGTCGGTGCCGTCGCCGCGTTGCTCATGGGGCCGGACGGCACGTTCATCACCGGAAGCGATGTCCTGATGGACGGTGGAGTCACCGCCTCGTACTGGTACGGTGAGCTCGCGCCGACATAAGCCACGCGGTCAGCCGCACCACGCAAGGAGAGTCCACGATGCAAGACCAGCAAGACCCCATTCAGAACAAAGTCGTCGTCATCACCGGCGCCAGCAGCGGCCTGGGCGAGGCCACGGCCCGACTGCTGGCCGAGCGCGGCGCCCGTCTGGTGCTCGGCGCGCGCCGCACCGAGCGCATCGAGGCGCTGACGGCGGAACTGCAGCGTGGTGGCGCGCAGGCTCTGGCGCTCACCACCGACGTGACCGAATGCGCCCAGGTGCAGGCGCTGGCGGACGCCGCGCTGCGGGCGTTCGGGCGCATCGACGTGATGCTCAACAATGCCGGGCTGATGCCGCATTCCCCACTGGAGCGGCGCAAGATTGCCGACTGGGACCGCATGATCGACGTCAACATCAAAGGCGTGCTCTATGGCGTTGCCGCGGCGCTGCCGGCCATGCAGGCGCAGAAATCGGGGCACATCATCAATGTGTCGTCAGTGGCGGGGCACAAGGTGCGGCCGGGCAGCGCCGTCTACGCCGCGACCAAGCATGCCGTGCTGGCCTTGTCAGAAGGGCTGCGGCAGGAGGTCAAGCCCTGGAACATCCGCACCACGGTGATCTCGCCCGGCGCCGTGGCGACCGAGCTGCCCGACAGCATCACCGAACCCGACATCGCGGACAACGTGCGCAAGCTCTACCGCAGCGCGATTCCAGCGGCCACGTTCGCGCGCATGGTGGCCTTCGCCATCAGCCAGCCCGAAGACGTCGACATCAACGAAATCCTGTTCCGGCCCACCAGCCAGGAGGTCTGACGCGGCCTGGACAAGTCGCGTTGCAGCGCCCTGGCCCCTTCATGGAGAATCTCATGCAACCCACACAGCTTCCTTCCGAGACAACGACCCAGACCCTGCGCGTGGCGCGCAGCGGTTCCCAGGCATCCTCTGCCGGGCCTGCCGAATGGTTCACCGGAACCGTCCGCGTCGACCCGCTGTTCGCCTCACCCGAACCCGCGCGGGCGTCCGGCGCCTGCGTCACCTTCGAGCCCGGCGCCCGCACCGACTGGCACAGCCACCCGCTGGGGCAGACGCTGGTGGTGACCGCGGGGTGCGGCCGGGTGCAGCAGTGGGGCGGCCCGGTGCAGGCCATTCGACCGGGCGACGTGGTCAGCATTCCGCCCGGGGTGAAGCACTGGCATGGTGCCGCGCCGACCACGGCGATGACCCACATCGCCATCCAGGAGCGACTGCACGACCGGGCGGCCGACTGGATGGAGAAGGTGGACGACGCGACCTACGACGCTCAGCCCGCAGGGCAATGACAGGCTTTTCAACCAGGGACAGCAGCATGCAAACACGCGCATTGGGACACAGCGGCCTGCAAGTCTCGGCCATCGGCCTGGGCTGCATGAGCATGAGTGCTCTGTATGGCCCAGCGGCAGATCGGACTGAGATGATCGCGCTGATCCGAAAGGCCGTCGATCTGGGCGTCACCCTGTTTGACACCGCCGAGTCCTACGGCCCGTTCACCAACGAGGCCTTGCTCGGAGAGGCGCTGAAGCCGGTGAGACAACACGTGGTCATCGCCACGAAATTCGGTTTTGATATTGACCCGGTCACCGGTCAGCGCAGTGGCCGCCTCAACAGTCGGCCCGAGCACATCCGCAAGGTCGTCGATGCCGCGCTCCAACGTCTTCAGACTGATCACATCGACCTCCTGTACCAGCATCGCGTCGATCCCGATGTGCCCATCGAGGACGTCGCTGGCACGCTGCGCGATCTGATCTCCGCCGGGAAAGTGCGGCACTACGGCCTGTCGGAAGCCGGAATTCAGACCATCCGCCGTGCTCACGGCGTTCATCCGCTCACTGCGGTGCAGAGCGAGTATTCGCTCTGGTATCGCGAGCCGGAGCGCGAATTGCTGCCGACGCTCGAAGAACTGGGCATCGGCTTCGTTCCGTTCAGCCCCTTGGGTGCAGGTTTTCTGACTGGCGCGATCACCGCCGACACCGCATTCGATCCGACCGATTTTCGCAACCGGGTGCCGCGTTTCGCCCCGGAGGCGCGCGCAGCCAATCTGGCGCTGGTCGATCTGGTTCGCGCCTTCGCAGCGCGCCTGGGCGCAACGCCCGCACAAATCGCCCTGTCCTGGCTGTTAGCGCAAAAACCCTGGATCGTCCCCATCCCGGGCACCACCAAGCTGCATCGCCTGCAGGAGAACCTGGGCGCTGTGCCGATCGCCCTGAGCC
>DAIAZB010000817.1 GCA_027443745.1 Thiomonas sp.
ACTCATGCCGGCCATGCTCGCTGGCCTGCCGATCTACGCGCAGGCCGGCTTCGCTCCCTGGTCCGATGCCTGGAATCAGTTGCACGCCTGGACCGGTGAGCCGGTGGCGGTGCTCGACCATGGCACACTGCGCCAGACAGGCCTGGCGCTGGGGGTGGACGACAGCGGCCACCTGCTGTTGCAGACGGCCCAAGGCACGAGCCGTGTGGCCAGTGGAGACGTGTCGCTGCGACGCGCCGCAGCGCCGACCGGCCACCAGCCCATGCCCTGAACCATCCGGTAGTGCGCCCCTGCCCTCCATCCGAAAACCCGTTCTCCTCGCACCCATCCACCATGCTGCGCGCTTTCGTTTTGCTCCTCGTCCTCGGCAATCTGGGCTTTTACGCCTGGTCGCATGGCTATCTGCGGGCTGCCGGCCTGGGGCCGGCCGACGTGACCGAGCCGCAGCGTCTGACGCAGCAAATCCATCCGGAGCGCCTGAGCGTGTCGGTCGTGCAAGCGCCCACATCCGCGGCTGCACCCGCGTCGGCACCTGCTGCATCGGCGCCGTCAGCCCAGCCCGGCGCGGCGGCTTCGGCTGCCTCTGCCGCGCAAGCTGCCGTCGCGGCGGCCGCGTCAAGCCTTGCCGGCAACGCCTCCAAGCTTTGCCTGCAAGTCGGCCCCTACATCACGGTCGGCCCGGCCGTGGGTGTCGCGTTGCGTGCCGCCGGGCTGGCACCTGTGGAAAAAAAGCAGGAGCTCAACCCGCAGTGGATGGTGTTGATGGGCCCCTTCCCCGACACCGCCACGCTCAACCGCAAACTCGGCGAACTGCAGCGCCTGGGTCTGAAGGATGGCACCTACACACCCGTGACCGATCGGCCGGACTACATGCCCGGCATCTCCCTGGGCGTGCTGGCCACTGAAGCTGCAGCGAAACAGGAACTGGCGCAGATGCAAGCCAAAGGCGTGAACAGCGCGCATGTGGTGCAGCGCAATGCCGGCATGAAATCCACCTTCTGGGTGCTGGACGACATGACACCAGCCCAGGCCGCCACCCTGCGCAAACTCAGTGCGAGTGCGCTGAAGGACAAGAAGCCCGAAGCCTGCGCCGGTTGAGCCTGGTGACTGCCGGAACCCCGGGGCGCCGCAGCAGCCCGGCCATGGCTCGCGCCCGGCGCAGCGCCAATCCCGCAAGGTCGCTCAAACCTGGGCCAGCCAGTTGCGTGAGAGCTGCACCCAGAAGCTGGCACCCAGCGGAATGATGTCGTCGTTGAAGTCGTAGCTGGCGTTGTGCAGGGTGCAGGGACCGGCACCGTGGCCTGGGCTGCGGTGGTCGCCGCCGCCGTTGCCAATGATGACATAGGCGCCGGGCCGCGCCTGCAGCATATAGGCGAAATCCTCCGCCCCCATCGACGGTTCGAAATCGTGGACGGCTTCCTCGCCAACCAGCTCGCGCATGACGTGGCGGGCAAACTCGGCCTCGGCGGCGTGATTGATGGTGGGCGGGTAGTTGCGATGGAAGGTGAAGTCGCACTGCATGCCGAACGCCTGCGCGGTGTGCTGCGCCATCTCGCGCATGCGCGACTCGATCAGGTCCAGCAGTTCGGTGGTGAAGGTGCGCGCCGTGCCCTGAATTTCCACCGAGTCGGGCACCACGTTGGTGGCCTCGCCGGCATGGATCATGGTGACGGAAATGACCCCGGCTTCCTGCGGATTCTTGTTGCGGCTGATGATGGTCTGGAAGCCCAGCGCCATCTGGCAGGCGGCCGGCAGC
>DAIAZB010000818.1 GCA_027443745.1 Thiomonas sp.
CATGTCCATGCCGAACGACTTGCCGCCGTCGAGTCCGAACGCATCGCGCTGGAACGTTCCCAGCGCATCGGCACCGCAACGCAGTCGCGGCTTGAGCATGAAATCGGGGATGCATTTGAAGCGGTCGATGGCCAGCGTCAGCGGCCGGGTCACTCCGTGCATCGTCAGCTGGCCGATCACCCTGGTCGGCGCGCCGTCGACGAAATCCGCCAGCCGGCCCCGATAGCGCGCCGTCGGGTATTTCGCCACGAAGAAGGTGCCGCATTCGCTCTGGCACATCGGCGCCTCGGCACCCAGCATCACCTTGTCCAGCGCCGGGTTGCCGAAGTCGATGCTGGCGATATCCACGCTGACATCCACCGTGCCGGTTTTGGCGGTCGCATCGAGCGTAGCGGTACCGGTGCTGTGATCGAACTTGCCGCGCCAGATCGACAGGCCCATGTGATCGGCCTCGAAGCTGGGATAGGTGTGGTCTGGATCGAGGGTGAAATGCAGCGGCGTGGCCGATGCCATCACCGGAAGAACGGCGAGCAGCAGCGTGGGTGCGAGGAGTCGCATGGCGGGTTTCCCGAAGTTGGCGGATGGGTCGTGTCCGGCCGGATGCCGGCTTCGGGGTAACGACGAATGGCGGGACCGCAGATCGACGCATCGCTAAACCGGGTGCCGCCATCCCCTGCCTGGCCGCGCGGCAGCGACGGCGGCGCGGCAGCTCGAACTACGAGGCCTGCGGCGATCGTTGCGCGGGGAAGGCATGCTCCTGCCGCTCTGTCGCCCCCGCATCCCATCACCACCATGCAACCGAAACGTGCCAATGCCAAAAACCAAAAATGGCTTTTCACCCAACGCGCATACGCAACAATGGAGCGCACTGCCAAGCATCGCCACCCCGCGCAACCGGCGATGCGGCGACAACGGGACCGCATCCTACGAGCACTTCGTGGATCGCCCGCGAAAGGCGCTGGACTGGACCGGACCGGTCTCAAGCAGGAACTCGGCAGGACCGGCGCCCTGGCCGACCGCTATGCGGTCTCGCGCGAAACCGCCCGCAAGTGGCTCACCGGTCTCGCCCTGCCCGAACTCTCCCGCATCATTGAACTGGCCAGGGACTCCGACGTGAGCCCGGAATGGCTGGCCACCGGGCGGGGGGCCATCCCGCTGGGGGTGGGAGAAACCAGCGCCGTCTACCAGCGCCTGAGCGACGACGAGGTTCGCCTGCTCGATGCGCTCCGCAAGCCGCCCGAAGCGAAGCGGCAGTTCCTGGTGAAGTTTCTCTCCTGAGGACAGCTCGAGACCGGTCACACGCAGAGGCGCGATGGCATCGGGTCCTGCTGCGTTGCCCGCCCTCCCGAACCGGCCGCGCCACTGTCTACTCATCCCCGCCTCAATACGCCGCACATGCCACGCCTGCCGGACACCGACCTCGCCACCGGCTACGCGCTGGCCGAACGCCTGCGCGACAGCGTGGCAACGCTGCCGATCGCGCTCGCCCCCGGGCCGACATCCGCGTCACCGTGTCATCCGGCGTCGCGCGGATGGAGCCCGGCCTGGCGGCGGAACAGGCCGCCGCCGACACGGACCGGGGCATGGACTGAAGCTCGCGGATACGCCTCAAGCGCAGAGCCCCTGCGCCGGTGAGGGCACGCGCCACTCCCTTTTCGACGTTCGCCCGCGGGCGAAACCGGCATAACTGCCTACTGCATCACAGTATCGAGATGCCGGGGGCGAATACCCGCCCGCCAGGTGATCGAGATCATTTCGTCAGGAAGCTTGCGCGCCATCTTTGACACGCCACCGAGGAAAGGCCGCTCCATGCGAGTCGGCCATCGGCGGAAGGCGAGGCTTCCGATGAGCAGCGCAATGCATCACGTCTTGACCGATGTTGCAGCCATGCTGGCACTGCTGGCGCCGGCGGCATGGGCCGAAAACGGGACCGTCGAATTCCATGGCGCCATCGTGGTGCCCACATGCACGGTGCGGCCCGACGCCCCCACGGAGTTGCCGGCAGCGACCGCATTGCAAACATGTCCGTCGAAAGCCGGCTCGAAGGCGGTCGGCTATTTCACCGAAACCCGCATGCCGGTTGCCGCAGCCGGCACCGATCCCTTGCTCGACTATTTCGAGCAGACATACGGGCGCACCGCCGAAAATGCCGGCAACGAAATGCTGATGCGCGTCTACCTGTAATCGTGATCGAGCGGTACCGGGCACGGCAGCCGCTCATTCGATGGCCCGGACGACTCGCTGAATCCGATCTCCGCATTCGCACGAAAAGAGGTTCTCCGCCCCCAGTCTTTCTCGCCGTGCTGCCGTGGGTATCCGCTGGCGAGGCGGGCCGATCGCGCGCAAGAATGATCAAGCGCGGCCGCGGGGGCTGCCGTTAATCTGCCGCCCTCGACCCCATCAACGGGCTTCACGGATGGCCGCTGCCGAAAAAGCGCTCTGGTTCATCGAAAGCCACTATGGCGAGGATCTCTCGCTCGGCCGCATCGCCGAAGTGGCCGGAGTCTCGCCGTTCCACCTGGCGCGACTGTTCCAGGCGATGACCGGCAGCCCGGTGATGCGCTACCTGCGCGGACGCCGGATGACTGAGGCCGCGCGCCACCTGGCCGGTGGCGCGCCGGACATCCTGGAGGTGGCACTGGCCAGCGGCTACGGTTCGCACGAGGCATTCACGCGCGCATTCGGCGAGCAGTTCGGTTCGAGCCCGGCCAGCGTGCGCGAGCGTGGTTCGCTGGCCGGGCTCGCCCTGGTCGAACCCTGGCGCACCGCCGACAACGTGCGCGTGGCGCTGGACCAGCCGCGCCTTGTCCACGGCGACACGTGCCTGATCGCGGGGTACGGCTGCCGCTACACACCGGACACCACGCAAGGCATCCCGGCGCAGTGGCAACGCCTGTACCTGCACCACGCGGCCATGCTGTCGAAACGGCAGATCGCCTACGGCGTGTGCTGCAACGGCGACGACGATGGCAGCTTCGAATACATCGCCGGCGTGGAGGTGACGGGCTTCGGCGGCCTGGATCCCGCGCTCAGTACCCTGCGGCTGCCGGCGCGCCAGTACGTGGTGGCTACCCACCGTGGTCACATCTCGGACATCCGTTGCACCTGGCAGGCCTTCGTCGGCGACTGGCTGCCGCGCTCGGGCCTGCAGCTCGCCGATGCGCCCGAGTTCGAGAAATACGACGAGGATTTCGACGACACCGGCGGTACCGGCGACGTCGAGATCTGGCTGCCCCTGCAAACCTGATTCCCCCGGCCATCGCCATCGACGAGGACCGCATGACCGCACGCCCCTTTCTCATTGCCCTGGCCGCCGTGTCGCTGGGCGTTTGCACCCTGGCCCGCGCCGGTGCGGTGGGCGAGACCCATCGCGTGGCGCACACACCCAGCGCCGCGCTGCGCGATGCGCAACATCGCGACATGCTGCGCATCACCGTGTGGTATCCCGCCGCCGGCCACGTCGCCGAAACGCCGTTGCAGATCGGGCCGCCGGGGCATCCGCTGTTCGACGCCGGCCGCGCCGCGGCCGACGCGCCCTTCGCACCGGGCCGGCACCCGGTGATCCTGTTCTCGCACGGCTTCGGCGGCAGCGCGCGCATCATGGCCTGGTTCGGTACCGCGTTGGCGCGCGCCGGCGACGTGGTGATCGCGGTGGACCACCCCGGCACCAACGCACGCGACCCGATCACCATGGCCGGCAGCCTGCTGGTATGGGATCGCGCAGTGGACCTGAGCGTGGCCCTCGATGCGGCCAAGGCGGATCCGCGCATCGGCCCGCACCTGGACATGCGGCGGCTGGGCGTGGCGGGCTTTTCGCTGGGTGGCTTCACGGCCCTGGTGAGCGCCGGCGCCCGGGTCGACATCGATCACATCATCCGGTTCTGCCAATCGCCTGCCGCCGACGCGACCTGCGCCGCGCAGGCCGAGGCGCCCGGGCTGACCATGGCGGCGCGCGAGCAGGCGCTGAAGGCACCGGCGATGGCGGCGCTGGCAAAACACGCCGGCGACGACTACGCGATCCCCGGCGTCCGCGCGGTGTTCGTGATGGCGCCGGGCGGCATCGAGGCGCTGGCCACGGCCAGCCTGCGTGCGCTGCACACCCCGGTGAGCATCCTGCTCGGCGATGCCGACCCGGTGGCCCCGCCGGCCAGCAACGGCGAGCTCGCCGCCAGCCTGCTGCCCAACGCCAGCCTGAAAGCCCTGCCCGGCGTCGGCCATTACGACTTCCTAGCCGACTGCACCGTGCTGGGCCGGCAGCAGGAACCGCCCTGCCAGCAGATCCACGTATCGCAGCAGCACACCCATGCCACGGCGATCGCCACCGCGGAGGCGTTCTTCGCCAGCCATCTCTAGCGGGTGCGGGGAAAGGCATCAGGGACAATTCTTCGGGTGGCGCGTCGGGCCGTTTGAAAACTGTCCCGGCACCTGCATTCTTTGTCGTTTCAGCGTCTGCGGAGGCTACGGCGAATTGCCTCCGCCTCCTTAGATTCCTGCCTTCAAGAACAGGCCAGAGGTGCCGATAGACCCGGGTTATGCCGTAGGTCACACGGTGTGGCCACTTCCTGGGGACAAGCCATCAACGCCGAAAACAACTCCATCCAGTCCGCCTTGCAGCAACTCGACCAGGCGCTGCAGCGTCACAATCAATGGTATGACGCGGTCATTCGCGCACTCGTCTGCAACCTGCCGGGCGAGCTCGACGACATCGCCCCGGACGCACATCATCGTTGCCTGTTCGGGCAGTGGTATTACCGGGATGCGCCGGCCGTGCTGCACCGGCATCCCGGATTCGTGGCGATCGAGGGA
>DAIAZB010000819.1 GCA_027443745.1 Thiomonas sp.
CGGCTGCCAGACCGGTGGCCACCATCGGCTGATAGGCGACGGTGGTGGCAGGCGCCGCGGCGAGCGCGGGAACGGACATCGAAAGGGCGAGCGCCGCGATGGCGCCCGGAAGACGACGTGACTTCATGGCGAAATCCTTCGTAGACAGGAACGGCTGACCTGCCTGGCCTCAAGCCAGGCTTGCTTCGGGCATCGCGGGCTTGGTCACATCCACCGCCACGAGCCGGCCGTCGCGCAAGCGGAAGATGCGGTCGAAGCGGTTGAAGATGCTTTCGTCGTGGGTGACCACGACGATGGCGGCGTGGCGGTCCAGCGCGATGCGGCGTAGCAGGCCCATGACGATGCCGGCGCGCTCGGAGTCCAGTGGTGCGGTCGGCTCGTCGGCCAGGATGATCTTCGGGTTGTTGGCCAGCGCACGAGCGATGGCCACGCGCTGTGCCTCGCCACCGGAGAGCTGCGACGGCATCGCCGCGGCGCGGTGATCGACCTGCAGGTAACGCAACAGCTCGAGCGTGCGCTCGCGCGCGGCCTTCCTGGTGCCCCCGGCCAGCTCGATCACTTCCATGACGTTCTCGGTTGCGGTGAGGAAGGGCAGCAGGTTGTGCGTCTGGAAGATGAAGCCGATCTTCTCCAGGCGCAGCCGGCGCAGATCGCGACTCTGCCAGCGGCCATCGAACACCCAGTCGCCGTTGAGCCGGATTCGGCCATCGTTCGGCTCAGTGATGCAGCCGACGACGTTGAGCAGTGTCGTCTTGCCCGATCCGCTAGGGCCGACGAGCCCAGCCACTTCTCCGGCGGCAACGGACATCGAGACGTCGATCAACGCGTTGACGCGTGTCTCACCCTCTCCAAAGTGCTTGGAGACGTTGTGCAGTTCCACCAGCGCGTGAGGCACGTCCGCCATGGTGCTATCCGGACAGTGCCTTGGCCGGGTCGACCTTCACCGCCGTGCGCACGCTCAAGGCCGAGCCCAGCAGACACACGACGACGACGATAAGCAGCAGGACGACCAGATCGCGAGGCAGCATCTCCACGCGGCGCGGGAAGCGGCTCCTGAATGCCGCGACGAGGACGATGCCCGAGGCATACCCGCTGACGCCCAACACCAACGCCTCCTGCACCACCAGGCCGACGATGGTGCGGTCCGGCGCTCCCACGAGCTTGAGGGTCGCAATCGAGCGCATCTTGTCCATGGTCAGCGTGTAGATGATGAGGGCGATGATCACCGCTGCGACCACGATCAGGATTCCCATGAACATGCCAAGCTGCTTTTGCATCCTGGAGATCACGAACACCGTGAGGTAGCTCTCCTGCTGCTTCTCGGTCACAGCGGACAGGTGCTTCCAGCGGTCGATCTCGGCGGCCACTGCGGAGGCGGACACTCCGGGGGCGAGTTGCACCAGCACGGCGTTCACGTCGTTCGTCTGCTGGGGACTGCGCCCCTGCGCCTTCTCGCGTCGCTGCAGCGGCGGCGCCACGGCGAACTGGATCGCCTGGGCGTCGAGAAGGGTGACCCAGGCTGCGGGATCGCCCCCCGAGTTGACCATGCCGCGCGTGATGCCCACCACCGTGTAGGGGTCGTGGTACGGGCCGATGAGCACCCGTTCGCCAAGCCGCAGTCCCGACGAAGCGTCGACCACGATCTGGTAGTGGCTCTCGGTGATGCCGTGGCCCCCCACGAGGTTGCTGGGACCGCCCGGACGGCCCGGCTCGTAGCCTTGGACGTAGAGGCGCAACGGCCGCCCGTTCGCGGTGGTTTGCACCGTCTCGAAGGTCACGGCGCCGGCCTCGGCCACTCCGGGCAGTCGACGCACCAGCTCACGGGTATCGCGCGGCAGACGAGACGGCTCGGCGAACGGTCCCTTGGTCAAAGGTTCGACCACCCACAAAGCCGGGTTGGACGCCCGCGGCAGACGGACGGCATCGGCCAGCGCACCTTCGTAGATGCCCATCATCGTCACCACGATGCCCAGCAGTCCGCCCAGCCCGAGGCCGGTGAGCACAAAGCGCAGCCAGTTGTGGCGGATATCCCGGATCGCCAGGTTCATGGCGCTGCCTCCGCGCCAACACGCGCGGCACGCCCCACACGCAAGCCGGCCGCCGGCTGCGCCACCACGGCCGCCCCGGCGGGCAGCCCGCCGACGATGGGCATCGCACCGTTCAGAAGCTGCGGACCGAAATTCAGGGCGCGACGGGCGAGTCGACCATGCTCGACGGTCCACACGCTGCCGTGCCCGCCCTGCAGCCCGGAGATCGCGGCTTGGGGCACCAGCACAGCCCGCTGCAGAATCCCGGTGGTGATCTCCACCTGCGCCTCTTCGGCGAGATGGATGCCAGGCGGCACATGGTCGAAGGCCACGTCGACAATGCGCTCCTCATTGACCGAGTCGCTCTGGATCTCGATGCGTGCCACGTGGCCGGAAAGCGGCTGGCCCGGGTTGGAGCGCAGGATGATTTGCGCCGGCTGGCCCACGCGCAGCCGCCCAGCCAGGCGCTCGTCCACATAGCCCACGGCCCAGACCGAGTGCGCCTGCACCAGCGTGAACACCGGCTGGCCGGGATTGGGCATGCTGCCCAGTTCCAGGTTGCGAGCGACGACCCACCCGTCGTAGGGCGCACGCAGCGTGTACTGCGCCAGCGTTGCCTCCTCGAAGGTCTGCTGGGCCTCGGCCGAGCGCAGCGCAGCCTGCGCCACGGCCACCTCGCTTCGCGCCACGGCACGATTGGCGGAGGCGACGCGCACTGCGGCCTCGTCGGTCTGGGCCTGCTCCCGCGACACCACGCCGGTGTCGCGCAGGCTGGCGTCGCGCTGCGCGATGCGCCGCACGTTGCTCAGGCTGGCCGAGGTGCTGAGCACGTCGGCTTGCGCCTTGACGATGTTTTCGCGCGCCTGCAACACAGCGGCCTTGGCCATGTCGACCTGGGCCTGCGCGTCGCGCGATTGGAGCCTCGCAAGCACCTGCCCGGCACGGATGTGGTCGCCCTCGTCGGCATCGATCTCCGCCAGCACCCCCGCCACCTTGAAGCCCACTGCGGACTGTACCCGCGCTCCGGTCACGCCCAGGCCGAAGACCTGCTCGCGCACGTTGCTGCGCAGCGGCGCAGCCTCGACCGGCAGCGGCCGCAGCAAGGCGCGCCAAGCTAGGAAGGCGCCCGACGCGACGATGACGACGGTCGCCCCACCCAGTAGGTAGGCGCGCCTGCGCGCCTTCGGCCTCGGCTTTGTCGACGTATTCATGCGCACCTCGTATCAGGGAGTTTTCCCGCCGGAGTCCTGGCAGCTGGCGCACAGTGCGCGATCCTCGGTCCAGCCGCCGCCCATGGCCACCAGCAGTTGGGCCGTATCCAGGTCGCGCTGAGCCAGCGCGCGGGCGTAGCCCATACGCGCCTGCTGGTCCCCGCGCTGCGCGTCGAGCAGGTGCAGCACGTCGGTTTTGCCCGCGGCGTAGCCTGTGCGCTGCAGTTCGAGCGAGGCGTGCGCGACATCCAGCGCTTCCTGTTCATGGGCGACCAGGCGAGCGTCGTTGCCCAGCGCACGCAGGAGGTCGGCGACCTGGCCGAAGGCTTGCAACACCGTTTGACGGTACGTGGCGTCGGCGGCATGCATAGCTTCAATCGCTTCGCGCTTCTGCGCACGCAGCGCTCCGCCGTGGAACAGCGGCGCCGTGACGCCGCCGAGCACCGACCACACGGTTCCCGAACTCCCAAACAACGCGCCTGGGGTCAGGGCCGCGCTGGCCAGGCTCGCGGACAACGTGATGTCCGGGTACAGCTGCGCGGTGGCCACGCCGAGTGCGGCGCTCGCGGCGTGGAGCTGCGCTTCGGCGGCGAGAATGTCCGGGCGCTGGCGGACCAGCGCCGAGGGCACGGAAAGCGGCAGATCGGCGGGCAGGATGAAGTCTGCGAGCGCGAATCTGGGCACCGCGCCCTGCGCGGGAAATCGCCCGGCCAGGATGGCCAGCGCGTCTTCGGCGGCTGCAAGTTGCTGGCGCAGCGGCGGCAGCAGCGCGCGGTCGTTGCTGAGCTGGCTGCGGGCGATCAGCACGTCCGCGCGCGCCGTCCGACCGGCCGTGTACTTGCGCTGAACAAGCGCGAGATTCTGGTTGTCTCCGGCGATGATCTCTCTGACCGCATCGATCTGCGCCTGCAGCGACGCCGCGCTCACCGCCTCAGTCACGACGTCGCCGGAGACGGCGAGCTGGGCAGCGGCCAGCTCGAATGCCCGGTACTGCGCCAGCGAGGCCTGCTCCTCGACGCGCCGGGCGTTGGCGCCGAACACGTCGGGCGAGAAGCTGGCGATGGGGCCTACCGTGTACAGGTTATACAGAGGCAGCGAGTGCCCCGGCTGCTGACCGAGGATCGACGCGGGGCCCTGCTGGCGCTGGGCCGCGGCCGCGAAGTCGACCTGCGGGTAGGCGGCGCCGCGCGCCTGCAGCACCGCCTGCTGCGCCTGCGCCAGCGTGGCGCGGGCGGCGTCGACCCCCGGGTTGCCGGCGAGCGCCTGGCGGACTGTCTGGTCCAGTGACTGGGAGTGGAACAGCTGCCACCATGCGGCCGGGATCGCCTGTCCCTCGACCACGCGCTGCGCCGCCTCGCCGCTGCCGGCGTCGAATGAAGGCGGCGTGCCATCGGAAACGTAACTGCGTACCGCGGGTGGCGGTGGCCGCATGAAATCGGGCCCGGCCTGGCAGCCCTCGAGCAGGAGCGCGACACAAACTGCGGCCCCGAGGAAGCGCCCTTGGGAGCTGCGCCCCAAACGCTCCAGACCGCGCACGAGTTGCGGCGAGCGGTTGAGCATCGAAGGCGCCAAGGCATGCTCCTGGGTGTGTAGCCTGTTCGATCCTAGGTAGCCGCCCGTCGCAGTGCATTGATCCACCGCACTCCGAAACACACCGCTCGCCACAGGGGGCGGATCGCTGATCCTGGACAGGTCAAATCGTGCAACTCACCGAGATGAGGCCTACCTCAGGCGGTACGCCGAATGGCACGCCACGCAGGTCTGCATCATCTGCCCCAGCACGACCTGGGCCTTTCGCACCTCGCCGGTTGCCGCAGCGTCCTGCGCTGCCACAGCGAACTCACCGGCTTGCCGATGCAGTCGCGCCCCAAGCTCGCGCATGCCTAGCGGCATGTAATGCGCTTCCTGCCGGGCTTGGTCGCCATGCATCGAGGACATGCCCAGCTTCATCGAGGCGATACGTGCCGCGGCGTCCAGATCGCCCGCGCCCATCGCCTGCTGAATCTCGGCGAGGCCCTGCAAGTGCATCCGCATGGTGGCCAGCGTTTCGCGCTTGACCAGGGGCGGGAATTGCACGGGCACGCGGGGGGCGGACTCATGCTCGGCAGCACTCGGCCCTGCTGTCCGATGGGCGTCCGTCCCGGCGCGAACGTTCCGTGCCAGACCTGCCACGGCGGCGGCCCCCAGCAGCAGCGCAAGCGCCGCGCCCCGCGACGTCCCGATCCCGTAGCTCTTCATGCGCACCCTCCTAGTCAGCGATCGGAGCGCAGGCTACCTGCTGGAGCGTGCATGGGCCTATGATCGCGATCATGTCGCTTTGCAGCGGCGCACAGTTCATCACGCAACCCATCGACCTTGGTCAGTCTGCGCGATTCCGAACATTCGGCGCCTGCCGCGTCGGGCGATCTGCTGGCAGACTGGCCGGCCGATATTGCCTGCCTCGGCGCGCGATCATGGCTTGAAGCAGGGGACAGTCTGTTCGTGCGTGGTCGCGTGCCGACCTACGTCTTCTGGGTCGAGTCGGGCGAGGTCCAGTTGCAGCGCGCGTCGCCCCAAGGTCGGAACGTCATCCTGCAGCGCGTGCACGGGGGATTCGTGGCGGAGGCGAGCCTTGAGGCCGCGCGCTACCACTGCGATGCGGTTGCGGGACGGCCATCCGCGGTCTGGCGCTTTCCGCGTGGCCGTGTGCTCACGGCACTGCACGATTCGCCGAAACTCGCCATGTGGTGGGCGGCGCGCCTGGCGGAACAGCTTCGTTCCACGCGCTTGCGCCTCGAGCGCCTCAGCCTCAAGGGAGCGAGCGACCGCATCCTGCATGCGATCGAGACGGAGGGATCCGGCGGCAGGTTGTCACTGGCCTCCACGCGCCGGGAATGGGCCGCCGAACTCGGTCTCACGCCGGAGGCGCTCTACCGAAGTCTTGCGCGCTTGCAGCGCAGCGGTGTGGTGCGGATACAAGGCAGCGAACTGCGGCTGATCGCGGAACCTGGGCAGGCCCCGTCTGGCGGATGAAATTGGTACTACGGGGGATGGCAGTGCTACAGCCATCCTGGCTGGGCTCGACGGCATGCGTCTTTGACGCCTTGTTCTCCCTGCCGCGCCTCGTCGTCGTAGACACGCGAGCCAAACGCCACTGCAAAGCGGCCACAGGGCAGGCCAGAGCGGTCCAATTCCGCGATTTCAGGCTTCGCGAGTTCGCAGATTGCGTCGACTGGAGACGCTTGATTTCCGCGCTTTGGCGCCAGCAGAAAACTCAATGCCGACCATCACATTCGACACTCTGTTATCCGCCATCCTGCCCACGTCGCCCGCATCACCGCCGCAATTTTCAAACTTTGCCACGCCCATAGCTCTGGCAAAACTGTGAGTTCCCCTCTGACTCGATTTCTACACTTTGTTCTGCGACTCCTATTGACAATTGCATCGCGGCGACCCGGCGCGCCTGCGGCAAGGCTTGTTTGGTTGCCACGTCGGTCACACGCTTGAGAATGTGCAGACTGAACACTGAGGTGACGGCCAGCGCCGTGACCATCAGCACGATCACGCCAAAACCGAGTGCAAACCGCTCGCCGATTTTCAGATTCCTGCGCATTCCTATCCTCCGTCTGCGGCCTGCGCGCACGCAGGTGGAAAAGCGAAGCCTAGGTACCGTCATCTGTCGCAGCGATGACCCGACCATGAAGACTTTGTCATGCAAAGTCGCTGTTCCGGTTCCGCGAAGGTGCGCGCGGCACGTCTGCCGCCGGCACATGACACATTTGTCAACTCGCCGTCATGCTGCCGACAGCGACCGCGGCCTAGTCTTGCTTCGTCCCGCAGCCGGTGCGCAGCGACGCATCGCTCGGGCCAGCGGACCGAAAGGACCACGTTGGTCACCCGCGACACGGCCGATCTCCCCCCCCGTGCGGGCGATGCACCGTTCGACAGGAGCGATCAGGCATGGATGACTCGACCCACCACCATCATCACCACCCGCATCACGACCACGGACTGGAACCGGCGGCTGCACCCGGTCCGGCCGCGCAGTACACCTGCCCGATGCACCCCGAGGTGGTCAGCAATGACCCGGAATCGTGCCCAAAATGCGGCATGACGCTGGAGCCCATCGTCCCGCCGCCCGCGGCGTCGCGCACCGCATGGGTGTGCCCGATGCACCCGCAGATCGTGCGCGACGCGCCAGGGTCCTGCCCCATCTGCGGCATGGCTCTGGAGCCTCGCGGCGCCGACGCCGCCGAGGAGGCCAATCCCGAGCTGGAGTCGATGACCCGGCGCTTCCGGGTCAGCCTGGTGCTGACCGTGCCGCTGCTCGTGCTGGCAATGGCTGCCAACATACCCGCCGCGCACCTGGACGCGCTGTCGTGGTCGGCAGCCATCCCCTGGATCGAGTTCACCCTGGCGACCCCGGTGGTCCTCTGGGGCGGCTGGCCCTTCTTCGTCAAGGGCTGGCGCTCGGTGCTGAGCTGGAACCT
>DAIAZB010000820.1 GCA_027443745.1 Thiomonas sp.
AGGTCGACTCCATCACCTGCCCCGCCAGATAGAACCCCACCGCCGCGCCCGCCGCGGCCACCACCGGATGCCGCGCCCAGCGCGACAGCGCCGCGAACACCAGCAGCGCGACGATGCCCAGCACCGCAAACAGCGTGGACAGCGGCTGCAGCAGCCCGGTGGAAAGAACGATGTCATCGTGGAACAAGCCGCCATCGTGCGTGCGCGCCAGCCAGATGTCGCCCAGATACGTCCAGACGATGCGGCTTTCGGTCAGCAGCCGTTGCAGCGGCGTGAAGTCGCGCCCGGCCGTGGCGCCCGTCCACAGCCCAGGCAGGAAGGTGGCGAGATAGCCCAGCACCACCAGCGCGGGCAGGCGGATGAACACCCAGCGCCAGGCCAGAAACGCCCGACCACCTTGTTCCAGCGCGGTGTGGTTGCGGTCGAACACCAGCGCTTCCAGCACCCAGGCCAGCAGCGGCAGCAGCGCGCCGTTCTCTTTGCTGAGCACCGCAAACAGCGTGCCCAGCATGAGCGACACGCTCATCCACGCATAGCCCGCGCGTTTGCGTCCCTGCCCCAGCAGCGCCCGCCCATGCGCGTAACCCCACAGCCCGGCGAACACGAAGGTGGCCGCCAGCATGGCCATGCGCTGCACCACGTACAACGTGGTGGACACCCAGAACGGGTCGAGCAGCCACAGCCCGGCCGCCAGCACCCCGGCCCAGGCCGCTGGCCTGCGCGCCATGCCCAGCGCGCGTGCCAAGGCCGCACACAAGCCGGCGAGCAGCGCGCCGTTGAGCAGTTGCAGGGCGACATTGGTCAGTTTGAACGGCTCGGATGCGGCGGGCCAGTTGCGCGCGTCGAGCAGAAATGTCGCCAGCGACAACGGCCTGCCCGTCGGCCCGGCAAAGCCGGAGGTGAGGAAAGCAACCACCTTCCACCAGGCATCGATGCGGCCGTAGTCTCCCAGCGCAGCGAGGTTGGAATAGTCGTCGAACAGGAAGGGGCCGTTGCGCCCGGGCCAATAGGCCAGCCAGGCGACGAGCAGCAGGGCGGCAAGAACGAACGCAGGCAGGAGACGGCGCCCGATGGAAGGGGGACAGGTGCGCGTCTGCATGGTCACGATCTCCCCGCCCCAACCCTGCCCATGCGTGGGGAGGAGGTAGGCGATCGCTCCCCCGCCTCGTGGGGGAGGCCGGGAAGCGGGGCTTCATGCCCCGCCGCCGCGGCCTTCAACGCCAGCTCCTGCGACAGCTTCTCGATTTCCGCACCGTGGATGCCGAAACGATTGAGTTCGCGCATGCGCTCCAGCACCTGGCTGGCATCGCCGTACAGTCCGGCCGCGATTTGCATCACCACCAGATTTTTCCAATAGGCGTACTTGCCGGGATCGAGCGCCACGGCGCGCAGCATCAGATGGTAGGCCAGCGGATTGTCGTGGGCGAGGTTGGCCGCCCAGTTGGCCTGCAGAGTGACGAGATCGGCGCGGCCGGGGTTGCGCTGCACGGCAAAGGCAATCACGCGGCCGAGTTGCTGCAAATCGTCGGGCGTGTAGTGGCACACGCCGTCGATGCCGCACTGGATCAGGCTGTAGAGCGAACCGGTGTCTTCCGCGCCCATGGGTGATGTGGCGATGGTGTGGCGCATCTCGGCCCACCAGCGCGGCCGGATGGGCAGGCCGTTCTTGGCCGACATGAACACCAGCGCCTGCAG
>DAIAZB010000821.1 GCA_027443745.1 Thiomonas sp.
CCTCATCGGTTAGTGCCTGGAATCCATGTGCAAACCCTTCGGGGATGAAGATCTCGCGATCGTTGTCCTCGGCAAGCTCCAGCGCATGCCAGCGCAGGAACGTCGGTGAGCCGGCCCGGAGATCGACGGCAACGTCGAAAACTCGCCCGCGTAGGCAGCGAATCAGCTTGGCTTCCACCGCCGGTGGCGTTTGGTAATGCAGTCCGCGAAGTGTCCCCAGACCTCGCGTTTCGGAAAGATTGATCTGGGTAAAGTGCAGGCTTGGGCGTATGGATGCCAGCTCGCGTTCGCAGAAAACGCGGGTAAAGCGCCCACGGTTGTCGCCCAATGGCGTGGTCTGGAGTTCGTACAGGCCGTCGATCGAGGTAGGGCGCACCATCATACGGCCCACTCCAGGCCCTGGCGCCGGGCGTCGCGGATATAGGCTGCAAGATCGTCTTCGCTGCCGATGTGGCCGGATTCATGGAAGTGCCGATACCAGGCTGCTGTTTTGGCTAGTGTCGTGTCCAGGTCCCAGACAGGACGCCATGCGAGCTGCTGTCCTGCCTTGTCGCAGTTCAAGCGCAGTGTGGCGGCTTCATGGGGGCGATCGGACGGGTCGTGATCGACCCTCAGGCTTGGCCAATGCCTGCACAGCTGGGCAGTGATCGTTTGCACGTCCACTTCTCCGCTTGCCCCGGGGCCAAAGTTCCAGGCACCGGCGAAAGTCGGGTCGTTCCACAGCTTTTGCCCCACGCTTAAATACCCGGAGAGCGGCTCAAGCACATGCTGCCAAGGACGTATCGCGTTCGGATGACGGATCAGAAGGGAGTGTCCGGATGCGGCGGCACGGACCAGGTCGGGAACGAGGCGATCCTCTGCCCAGTCACCGCCGCCGATGACATTGCCGGCGCGCGCCGTGGCTACACGTGTAGAGGTATCAGGGCCGGTGAAGAAGCTCTTGCGATAGCAGTCAGACACCAGTTCGGCGCAGGCTTTGGAGCTGCTATACGGGTCGTGCCCGCCAAGTGAGTCGGTTTCCCGGTAACCCTCCGGACTGACATGGTCGGCATAGACTTTGTCGGTGGTGGCGTTGACGAGTACGCGTACCGTAGGGCACGCGCGTGTTGCCTCGAGCAGGTGAACCAGCCCTACTACGTTGGTCGCAAACGTGCCTACTGGGTCGCGATAGCTGCGGCGCACCAGTGGCTGTGCAGCTAGATGGAAAATGATTTCGGGACGGTGCGAGTTGAGCACCGCGCTTACCGCCTCGGCATCCCGTAAATCGATCCTGTGGTCGGCCACGTCACTGAAGTCAAGCAACTCCCAATGTGAGGGGCTCGTATCCGGATCAAGCGCCAGCCCGGCCACGTTGGCCCCCAGGGCACGCAGCCAAAGTACCAGCCAAGAGCCCTTGAAACCGGTATGACCGGTCACCAGCACACGCCGGTTCGCATAGACGCTGCCGAACAGACTCAGGGCCATATCTTCCAGGGAGCTGAACCGGACTGCCAAAGCTCTTCAAGCTTGATCTTGTCGCGAAGGGTATCCATCGGTTGCCAGAAGCCACGGTGCGCGTAGGCGGATAATTGCCCCTCGCGCGCGAGTCGTTCCAGCGGATCGCGTTCCCATACGGTCGCGTCGCCCTCGATGTAATCGAGGGCTTCAGGTTCGAGTACGAAAAATCCGCCGTTGATCCAGGTCCCATCGCCGGCTGGCTTCTCTTCGAAACGGGTGATGCGGTGGCCATCGATATCGATCGCCCCAAAGCGTCCGGGAGGTTGCGCAGCACATATGGTCGCCAAGGTGCGCTGCTCGCGATGAAAAGCGAGCTCTGCGCCGATATCTACATTCGCCAGGCCATCGCCATAGGTGAAAAAGAACGTGTCTCCGTCCAGATAGTTCACCACGCGTTTCAGTCGCCCGCCGGTCTGTGTCTGCTCGCCTGTATCGACCAAGGTGACACGCCAGGGTTCGGCGTGCTTATGGTGCACTTGTAGCGTGTTCGTGGATAGGTCGAAGGTGACGTCGGACATATGCAGGAAATAGTTGGCGAAATACTCCTTGATCATGTAGCCCTTGTAGCCCAGGCAGATGATGAAGTCGTTGATGCCGTGGTGCGAGTAGATCTTGAGAATGTGCCAGAGCACCGGCATGCCACCGATTTCGATCATCGGTTTGGGGCGCACCGTGGTTTCTTCGCTGATACGCGTTCCGTAACCACCGGCAAGGATGACCGCCTTCATTTGTGCCGAGCCTTCAAGGATGGGTAACGCGTCATGGGCGATGTAGTTTGCAGGGAAGCGTGAAATTGGCAAGAGCCGTCTGGGGCAGTGGCATCATTATTTTCACTTGGTGGCGCTGGCCGCCGACGATACCGAACTCCTCATCTGGCGGCGGAGGTTGTCGATGGTACTGCTCAGCCTACCGCCGATGTTCAGGTGCTGCAGCGCATGCAATTGTGGTTCGGCTGCCGAACTGTCATCGGTAGCTATGAACATGCGAATCAGCGTGATGCGATAGGCAGACTCGTAAGGGGAGGCGTGCACGGCCTCTTGCGTCATCCGGATGCCTAGTGTGCGATCACCCAACACGTTCCAAGCGTAGTCACCGTACATGGCCAGCAGGCGTGCACTGGGTGCGGGGTGCGAAAGCGCGGCAAGGTAAGCGGCAAGCATGCGTCCCTCCGGAAGGTTGCATTCGTGATCCTGGGCGCACACGCTCAGTGCACCGAGAGCACTTTCGTCCTGCACTCCGGGCCTGCGCGCCTTGAGTTTGGAAATCAGGCTGTCCCACCACGCATTCTTGATCGGCATGTGCATGCGCGAGTTCATGAAGATCAGTGCTTGCTCAGGCAGGATGGATGCGTTGGGAAGGGCGGCGGCGCGCTCCAGTGGAGCGTAGGCCAGTTTGGTAAAGGGCGAGGCCGGGTCGTAATGGGAGTAGATGATGTAGGTGCGCCCCAGTTCGTACTCTGCGCGTGGAGAATCGGGTGCCCGGGCCGCCAGCGTCTCGGCGAGCAGCAAAGGATTTCCCCAACTCGAGGCCGTGATGGCGGTTTGCGTGGTCCACAGCAACAACATGCCGCCTAGCAACACCCGGCGTGGTAGTGCCATGAAATGTGTCATGGGCACGGCCAGTAGGGGCACTACCGCGAGCAACAGGCCGAAGCTGGCGAAGTAGTTGCGGTGTTCGTAGACCAGCTCCAGTGGGAGGATGGTACCGGTAAGCAGGTGGCAGCCGAGGAATAGTGCGATGCCGAGCGAAGCCAATGGCAGACGTCGACGCAGACCTAGGGCAAGGGCGGCAAGCGCAATCAGGCCGACGAGGCTGGCAAGCGTAGTCCAGGGCGACAACAGTCCGGTCGAGACGCTGAAGTTGTCGTGATAGAACGACAGCGCCTGTGGGGTCGGCAGTAGCGTCCACCTGATGTAGTCCAGGACGATGCGTGTCTCGCTGAGCAGACGGGTGCCAAGCGTGAAATCGCGCGTGGCCCAGTCGCCATGGCTGAGTACCTGCGGCAGCTGCCAGGCGAGTCCTGCGATCAGGGGTATCACGAGCGTCGCCGCGAACAGGCTGAGGATGCGTTTGTCGATGCGTGCCGTATCGCCGCTGGCAAAGCGGGCCCCGAACAACGTCCATTCAATCATGGCCGTATAGAGGGGTAGCATGACCGCTGTTTCCTTGGCCAGTGCCCCCACACCAGTGGCGACGATCACGCTGATGCTGGCAAACGCGAAGCCACCGCGCGCCTGGCGCAGCATGCGCTGGCGACCGCTGACGTAGCCAAGCAGACCCGCCAGCACGAACAGGTTGGCGAGGCTTTCCATGCGCTGCACGACATATAGCACACCGGTTAGGTTGATCGGCAGCAGCATCCAGCCGGCAGCGATCAATGCGGCGAGCACGTCTGAGCGGTTGCTCCCAGTCGCCTCGCCGGTGGGATTGCCGCTTGTCGCGTCTGAAGCTGGCCGTGTCTGGTCCGCAGCGAGGAGCAAGCGTCGCGCGAGCAGGAAAACAAGCAAGCCGTTCAAAAGATGGATGACGAGATTGGTCAGCTTCCATCCGAACGGATCCAGACCGCTTGCTAGGTAATTGGCGGCAAAGCTGAGCGACGACAGCGGGCGTTTGAATTCGCTGGATGGGGAGGAAAGCGCGGCACCAACCAGTGATGCAACGCTGGCGTGATGCGGCTGCACGCCGGCGTTTTCGACGATGTTGGGGTAGTCGTCGAACAGCCAGCTTCCGTGCAAGCCGGGCCAGTACACGAGGGCAGTGATGGCAAAACCCGCCAGCAGTATCAGTTTGTGCAATGAAGGGCGGGGCATGCGTTTGCCTGCATAGTTGGTGTTGGATTGGCTTGACTGGATGTGGCCGCGTTAGCCAATTCCCGTCGCAGGTGGAAGAGTTCATGCGGCCAGTAATCCTGCAGGGACAGCACCCACGCGTGGATCATCGGCATACCAAAACCCGGGGGCATGTCATTGCCCTTCACCTGTTCGTAGTGGTCCAGCATGCGCATGCCCAGCTTCGGATAGCCGTACGAGCCCAGCGTGGCAGCACCCTCGAGCGCCACTGCGGGACGGACCTGAAGGTCGAGTGCCTGCGTGAAATCAGTCATTGCCTCGTCGGGCTGGTGCGTGGAAAGGGCGGTGAGCCCCTTCAGGTAGATCAGGTCCTGCTGCATGCCTGCGCGCTTGAGGTTCGGGTTCTGTAGGCCGGCGTCGACCAGCGACAGCAGTGCCCGTGGGGTCAACCCCGGACAGCGGCCCTCGGCTGCTACAGGGAGCATGCGCGCGTACCAGTGTTCGATCAGCGAGCCGACGTCAGGGGTATTGCGCATGGAGAAGCGTGCTGCCTCCATGTCCCCCGGGCGCAGTCCTTCGCGGGTCATGCAATGCGCGCCTATCAGGTTGAAAGTGAGCTGGACCTGGTTGGGTTCGACGGCTAGCAGCTTTTGCAGGCGTACTGCGGCCGCCAGGGGGTGACCCTGGCCCATTTCAACCTGTGCCGCATTGGC
Source organism: Thiomonas sp. (assembly GCA_027443745.1). The sequence continues at coordinate 5,000 of DAIAZB010000821.1, forward strand.
CTGCGCGCGTGGTGAGTCCGGGTTGAGATGTGCCCATATCAGTGCCTGGGTTTGCACATCGCCCCAGACTTGGGTGCGCACATGGGTCATGCAGGCCAACAGGAGCGGCACGGCGGTCAGCAAAATGATTTTGACCGAACGCAGGGTTTTCAGCTCAGCCAGCCACAGACCCAGTGGCCAGAACATCAGCAGCGCAGGGATGTAGTTGCGGTGCTCAAAATAGAGTTCCAGGGGTAGTGTGCTGGACTCCAGCAACTGGCCCGTGAAATAGAACAGCACAGCCAGTGCAAGCGCGGGCTGCTTTCGACGTTGCCACCACGCACCGCCGATCAGGGCGAGTATCGCAAGCAAGCAGGGAATCGTGGAGAAGGGGTGCAGCCACGACGTCGAGGCTGCGAACTGATCGTTGAACAAGCCGGTGGTGAATGGTCTGGGTATCCACAGCAGTCGCAGGTAGTCCACCAGCACCCTCGGTTCGGTCAGCAGGCGCTGGCCGATGCTCCAGGGGCGCTGGCCGGCGAGGCCGCCGTGAGCCAGCCCGGTCGCGCCAGTCCAGATCACATAGCCAAGAATGGCGCCTGCAGGTACAACGCAGAACAGCAGCATGGCGGCCTTGTAGGCGCGGAGGGACGCGTGGTGCCGCATGGGGTGGCGCGGTTTGAGCACGATCAACTCGATCAACAGCGCATATAGGGGCAGCAGCGCGCCATTTGCCTTGGCCAACGTGCCCATCAGGGTGAATCCGCCAAGGCCCACGATTGTCCAGGTCAGCCCGGATTTCAGGTCGCCGTTGCGCATGCGCTCGCGGCCATGCAGCCAAAGCAGCAGCCCTGCCATGACGCAGGTGGCAGGCAACATGGCTTCGCGCTGGACGATGTAGAGCGTGGTGGAAACCAGCAACGGATGGAGCAGCCAGGCAGCACATCCGAACCATGCGGCCCATTGTGCCTTCCGCACTTCCACGCCCAGCAGTAGTCCCAGCCTGGCGAGCAGGGCATACAGCAGTACGCCGTTGCACAGGTGCAGGACCACGTTGGTGACCTTGAACGGATACGGGCTGGCCGGCCAGTCGCGCGCGTTAATCAGGAAGGTGAGCAGGGTCAGTGGCCGACCGGTGGGATCGGCGGTGCCTGAGGTGATGTAGCGCCAGAACGTGGCCCAGTGTGTCACTGGGCCGGTTGCGCCGATCGCCGGAAGGTTGACGAAGTCGTCGAACAGGAAGCCGCCGGACAGGCCTGGGTAGTACACGTACCACGTCAGCACCAGGATTGTGATAAGGCCCAGTACGGGGCAGAGCCACGGTCGGTTCTGGCAAGCAATCCGGATTCGCCATGATCGAGCGATAGCGGACACAAACTTGGCGGGAGTCAAGGTTTATGGCCCACAAAATCGCACAAGGCCACAGCGAGCGAGGTGGATTGCTGGTTCCTGCATGCTGTAAGTCTCCGATCCATTCCGTTGCCGGTGTAGACGGCAAGCAGTCGGATACCCCACGCGCGGTTCCGCAGATGCCTGACCGAACACCCAACGCGCCTTTGGCTGGCAAAGCGTGGCTCGAATGTGGCGATCAGGCTGCCAGGTCCTCGCATGCTTTCCTGACAAGCTCCGATGGCAGTGAGGGTATGGGAGGTGATGACGGAGTGGGGCATGTGCATCGGTTGTGTCACCCTGCAAGCAAGCATGCATTCTCGCAAATCGGGACAAAAGTGCACATTTCGCGGACCTTGGCCGGTGTGGGCGTGGTGTCGAGTGCAGGGCGTGGCGTAAGGCGGCGGTCACGACGGGCTGGTGCTTGACTTTTATCCAGGGTCTTCCGGCGCAGCGATTCGCCTTGGCGAGCGCTGCGGTGAACAGGGCGACGCGGTGGTCGAGGATGGTGTTGGGCCGCACACCACCGGCAGATCGACTACGCATGTGACGCCCCTAGGCTCGAACCCTTAGGGCTTATCGCCGCTAGGCGGTTAGTTGCGACCATGGTCGGAGACGTCGCCATTCAATGCGAACAGCGCAAAAAGAAAGGCCGCACAAGGCGGCCTCTCTTGGCTGTCACATTGATGACGCCCGTTAACCGCGACAGGTGGTCGGCAGATACTGTGCGGGGACGTTGGTGCCGGTGGAGGTGGTGCAGGTCC
>DAIAZB010000822.1 GCA_027443745.1 Thiomonas sp.
AATCGCGCCACCCATGACCACCAGGGCATCGGTCTCCTGGGTGTTTTCCAGGGCCTCCTTGAGCCGTTCGGGGTATTTGCGGCTGTCCTTGAACTTGAGCGCATCGACCGGCAGCACCTCCTGACCGATTTCATAGCGGCCCTCGCCGTCCAGCAGCGCGTCCAGGCGCATGCGGGCACCGATGCGCATGTGGTGCGCGCACTTGGGGCAGACATACTGGTTGCGCTCCAGATCCGTCTTGTAGAGCACGGTTTCGCACGATGGGCATTTGATCCACAGTCCCTCGGGCATCTGTCGGCGATTGGCGGATTCGGATTGTTGAATCTTCGGGGGAAGCAGTTTTTCGAGCCAACTCATGATGCACTCCTGTCCTGTCCAGATGCGCTTAGGAAGCGGTGGATACCGGTCTGGCAGCGTCGATCGCAGTGCGAAGACCCCGCACGAAATCCGCCGCAGCCTGGATGCCCGCAGCCACGGGCTGATGTTCCATCAGTTCGATGATGCGCGAGCCAATCACCACGGCATCAGCGCACTCCGCCACAGCGGCGGCACTGGCGCCGTCGCGAATGCCGAAGCCCACGCCGAGCGGGAGGTGCACATGCCGACGCAGGATCTGCAGCCGCTCGCACACGGCTCGCGCATCGAGATTACCGGCACCGGTCACGCCCTTGAGCGATACATAGTAAACGTAGCCGCTGGCCAGTTGGTTCACCTGCTGCATGCGCGCCTCCGTGGATGTGGGCGCGAGCAGGAAAATGGGATCCATCGCGGCAGCACGCAGGCGGAAGGCAAAGTCCTGGGCCTCTTCCGGCGGGTAGTCGACCACCAGCACGCCATCCACGCCGGCTTGCGCCGCATCGCGCACGAAGGTTTCGACGCCGAAGCGCTCGATGGGATTGGCATAGCCCATGAGCACCAGCGGCGTGGCTTGGTCACGCATGCGGAATTCGCGCACCCAGGCCAGCACCTGCGCCAGGTTCACGCCACGCGCCAGGGCGCGCTCGCTGGCACGCTGGATGACAGGACCATCAGCCATCGGGTCGGAAAACGGGATGCCCAGTTCCAGCACGTCGGCGCCAGCCTCGACCAGGGCGTGCAGAAGCGGTACGGTGGCCTCGAGGGCGGGGTCGCCAGCGGTGACATAGGGAATCAGCGCTTTGCCGCCGATCTGCGCCAGGCGCCCGAAAACGGAGGCGATACGGCCCATCACAGCACCCCCTGACGGCAAGACGGGCGGCAGAAAAACTGCGCGCCAGTGAGATCGGCAATATTGCCGATGTCCTTGTCGCCACGGCCGGACAGGTTGACCAGCAGGGTCTGGCTGCGACCCATTTCAGGCGCCATTTTCACGGCCTGCGCCAGCGCATGGCTGCTCTCCAACGCAGGAATGATGCCCTCGGTGCGGCACAGCCGGTGAAAGGCGGCCAATGCCTCGGCATCGGTCACGGCGACATATTCCGCCCGGCCCATGTCCTTGAGCCAGGCATGCTCGGGCCCCACGCCGGGATAGTCCAGCCCGGC
>DAIAZB010000823.1 GCA_027443745.1 Thiomonas sp.
ACTGTCCGGGGATGGCGCCCCGGGCGAGGGCACGCACAGCCGCGTCGGGCTGCTGCACGGCCGCATGCCGGCGGCGCAGAAAGCGCAGGTGATGGCCGATTTCGCCTGCGCCCGCCTGCGCCTGCTGGTGGCCACCACCGTGATCGAGGTGGGGGTGGACGTGCCCGCCGCCACGCTCATGGTGATCGAACATGCCGAGCGCTTCGGCCTGTCGCAGTTGCATCAGTTGCGCGGCCGGGTGGGGCGGGGCGCCGAGGCCTCGGAATGCCTGCTGCTGTTCAGCGCGCCGCTGTCGGACCTGGCGCGCGCCCGGCTGCAGGCGCTGCGCGACAGCGGCGACGGTTTCGTGCTGGCGCAAAAGGATCTGGAACTGCGCGGTCCGGGCGAGCTGCTCGGTCAGCGCCAGAGCGGCCTGCAGGCACTGCGCCATGCCGACCTGCAGACCGACACCGCATTGCTCGACGCCGCGCGCGACGCGGCCATCTGGCTGCTGCGCCACGATCCGCCAGCGGCGCGACAGCACCTGCAGCGTTGGCTGGGTGGCCGGCTGGACTGGCTCGCGGCGTAAGACTCGGGCTCACGTCGTGGGGCCTGGGCCTTCACGCCGGCGACGGTCGCGGGCGCATTTCGGCGACCCGCTATCCATAGCGTCTAACCATGTCTTCGGCAATCTGCTTCAATCGAAGCTATGACACTCACTGAACTTCGCTACATCGTCGCCGTCGCTCGCGAGCGCCACTTCGGCCGCGCCGCCGAGGCTTGTTTCGTCAGTCAGCCCACGCTGTCGGTGGCCATCAAGAAGCTGGAAGACGAACTCGACATGAAAATCTTCGAGCGTGGCGGCACCGAAGTCAGCACCACGCCCATCGGCAACGCCATCATCGAGCAGGCGCAGCGCGTGCTGGAACAGTCGGCGGCGATCAAGGAAATCGCCAAACGCGGCAAAAATCCGCTGGCCGGACCGCTGCGCCTGGGCGTGATCTACACCGTCGCGCCCTACCTGCTGCCGCCGCTGGTGCGGCGCATCATCCGCGACACGCCGCAAATGCCACTGCTGCTGCAGGAGCAACTGACGGTCAAGCTGCTGGACATGCTGCGCAACGGCGAGCTCGACGTCGCCATCCTCGCGGAGCCCTTTCCCGAACATGGCCTGGCCACTGCCCCGCTCTACGACGAGCCCTTTCTCGTCGCCGTGCCGCACGGCCACCGCCTGGCGCATGGCAAGCCGGTGAGCAGCGAGGCCATCAAGGAGGAAACCATGCTGCTGCTGGGCACGGGCCACTGCTTCCGGGACCATGTGCTGGAGGTGTGCCCCGAGTTTGCGCGCTTTTCGCCGGGCTCGGAGGGCATCCGCAAGACCTTCGAAGGCTCGTCGCTGGAGACCATCAAGCACATGGTGGCCTCGGGCATGGGCATCACCATTCTGCCCAGGCTGTCGGTGCCGTTCGAGCCCGGCAAGGCGCCACCGGAAGGCCCGGGGCAGATTTGCTATGTGCCGTTTTGCGAGCCGGTGCCCACGCGGCGCGTGGTGCTGGTGTGGCGCAAGAGTTTCACCCGGCTCGAAGCGATCGAGGCCCTGCGCCGTGCCGTGCTCGACTGCGAACTGCCCGGCGTGGTCAAGCTGCAGCCGACGCAGACCGTGGCCCAGGCGGCCTGAGCCTCGTCAGGATGGGTTTGCGGTGTCGAAGTTTGCGGTGCCGAAGTCACGCCGAGGCGGCGTCGAAACCGGCAAGCCCAGGGGAATGGTGGCATGGCGGCATGGCGCAGGCGCACCATGGTCGCTTCACTCCACCTGCAGGGCCTGGGAGTTCTTCACTTCTTCCATCACCGCGTAGGTGTGGGTTTCGCGCACACCGGGCAGGCTCAGCAGCACGCTGCCGAGAAACTCGCGGTAGGCCGGCATGTCGGCCACGCGGGTCTTGAGCAGATAGTCGAAGCCACCGGCCACCATATGGCATTCCATGATTTCCGGACGCGCCTGCACGGCGGTCTTGAACTGCTCGAACACGTCGGGCGTGGTGCGGTCGAGCACGACCTCGATGAACACCAGCAATGCCGCACTCAGTCTTTGGGGGTTGAGCCTGGCCTCGTAGCCGAGGATGAATTTCTCGCG
>DAIAZB010000824.1 GCA_027443745.1 Thiomonas sp.
GGACCCATGTGCCCATTCGCGCAGGCCGATGGACATGATGCGCCAAGGCTGATCGACGAGGCGGTTCCATGCGTTGCAGGATCCTGTCCCGCCGCGTGGTGTAGGAGCGGCGTTCTGAGCAGTCTTGGCTGCGTTATCAGGCTGCCATTTCTGGCAAGCTGACGGTGGTAGTATCGCTTAAAGGTGCGATGGTTTCCAGTGTCATGTATCTGGTGCGCTGGGTTGCCCATTCGTCATTTTGTTCCAGCAGCAGGGCGCCGATGAGCCTGACCACGGCGCCTTCGTTGGGGAAGATTCCGACGACATCGGCGCGGCGTTTGATTTCGCCATTGAGCCGCTCGAGCGGATTGGTGGAGTGGATTTTTGCCCTGTGCTGGCTGGGGAAGTCCATATAGGCGAGCACGTCGGCTTCGGCCTCGTCGAGCAGGCCGGCGAGCTTTGGCAGGCGTGGGCGCATCTGGTCGGCGACGGCGCGCCATTGTTTGTGGGCTGTGGCGGCATCGTCCTGGGCGAAGGCGGTACCGACCCAGGCGGAGACCACGCGCTTCCGGGTTTGGCCGGCATAGGCCAGGGCGTTGCGCAGGAAGTGGACGCGACAACGCTGCCAGGTGGCACTGAAGATTTTGCCAATCGCCGCCTTCAATCCTTCATGGGCGTCGGAGATGACCAGCTTGACGCCGCGCAGGCCCCGCCTGGCCAGGCTGCGCAGGAATTCCACCCAGAACGGCTCGGCCTCGCTGTGGCCGGTGGCCATCCCCAGCACCTCCCGCCTGCCGTCGGCATTGACGCCGACGGCAATGATGACGGCGGCCGAGACGATGCGGTGGTCACGCCGGACCTTGATGGAGGTGGCGTCGAGCCAGATATAGGGCCAATCACCCTCGATGGGACGGGTGAGGAAGGCGTCCACGCGCTCGTCGATCTCACCGCAAAGCCGGGAGACCTGGCTCTTGCTGACGCCTTCCATCCCCATGGCCTTGACCAGGTCATCGACCGAACGGGTTGATATGCCTTGGATAGAGGCTTCCTGGATCACCGCTGTCAGCGCCTTCTCGGCCATCCGGCGCGGTTCCAGAAAGGCCGGAAAATAGCTGCCGCGGCGCAGTTTGGGGATGCGCAGCTCGACCGTCCCGGCCCGCGTCTCCCAGTCCCGGTCGCGATAACCATTGCGCTGGTTGAGGCGCTCAGGGGCACGCTCGCCAGGGGCGGCATTGCAGATCGCCGCCGTCTCCAGCTGCATCAGCCGTTCGGCGGCAAAGCCGATCATCTCACGCAGAAAACTGGCGTCGGAGGACTTCTCTAAAAGCATGGAAAGCGCAATCTTGTCATCGGTCATCGGAGTGGTTCCCTGGATTGGCGTTGAAATTCACAACCCAACTCTACCCAAAAATTGCCCCGGTGACCGCCAATCGGCCCGCCTCCGCCAGACTCGTGGCGGTCGCTACGGCAGGCCGATTACCAGCCACCTACACCACCAGCGGGGACACGACCGGGCGACCCGCTGGAGGAACCTGGGCGGCTCGTTGATTTCGAGGTGTTTCGTCTGACCCTGGCTGGGGCGTTGGCGTCCGGCGATGGTGCCAAGGGCGGTCGTCCGC
>DAIAZB010000825.1 GCA_027443745.1 Thiomonas sp.
TTGATCGCTGGGCGCAAGCGCAACTTCAGGCGCGCAAGGATCAAGGTCGCGAAGCGTTGCGGGGTCTGCGCAAAGACATTCTGAACACTTTGGGTGAACTTGAGCTACCGCAACTGCGCAAGGGCGAACTGGTCGCCTGTCTCGATGGCATCGTCGCTCGAGGATCGCGGCGCCAGGCCAACGTGGCCCTGCGTGAACTCAAACAATTCTTCTCTTGGGCCGAGGCCCGCGAGTGGATCGCCCGCAGTCCGCTGGCCGGCGTCGATAAAGCGCATGTAGGCGGACCCGAGGCCGAACGTGACAGGGCTCTCTCACCTGCGGAGATCGTTTTGCTGCGCGACCAGATCCCCGCGGCCAACCTCGAGCGCCGCACCGTGTTGGCCATCTGGATCATGCTCTCGACGCTCTGCCGCGTCGGTGAGTTGACGGCTGCACGCTGGGACGCTGTCGACCTTGACGCTGCCACCTGGACCATTCCGGCCCGAGATTCCAAGAACGGTTTGCCCCATGTCGTGTTCCTCAGCACCTTCGCACGTCACCAGTTCAAGGAATTGCGCACCATCACCGGCTGGTCCCAGTGGGTTTTCCCGGCGTCTGCACTGAACGATCAACCAGCCAGGCGTGAAGTTATCACCAAGCAGATCTACGATCGCCAGAACGATCTTGCTCAAAGCCATCGGTGCAAAGCACTGCACACTCTCATGCTGCCAGGTGGCAACTGGACCCCCCACGACCTGCGGCGCACCGGAGCCACGCTAATGGGCGAAAACGGCGTGCTTGGCGAAGTGATCGAGCGCTGCCTGAACCACAAAGAAGCGCGCAAGGTCGTGCGCACCTATCAGCGCCAAGAACTACTGCCCGAGCGGCGCCAGGCGTGGCAGTCCCTGGGAGAAGTCCTCGACGAAATCCTGAACGGCAAGCGCCGCAAAGTGGTGCGCATGGTGCGGGGTGCAGCTTGACGAATGGCGTTGCGGACCTGATCTTCCCGCTCCTCCCCGCTGTCCACCAGGCCCTTGGCGCCAAGCCGCTCGATGGACTGCTTCACCTTGTCGTGGCGCAAGTCGACCAATTCCGCTATCTCGCGGCCCGTCATGGTCGGCTGGGCACCCATGGTGGCACCCGGGTCGCACCCGACCCGGGTGTGGTGAGATCATGTGTGTGCGGCTTCCTGTTTGTGGTGGGCGATGCGGGCCTCGTAGCGGCGACGCTGGGCGTCATCGACGTAGTTGCAGCCGATGTCCACGGCCGCGCTGTTGATACAGTTTTCGGTGTTCTCGGCGTTGCCCCAAATTGCGCGCAGCGCATAGGCAGGGTCTTCCAGGTGCCGGTATCCGTCCGGCGTTTCGAGCCTAGCCAGCGCGAGCTTCGCGATGGTGGCGATTTCAGAGAACCCGTTTTGCGACAGGCTGTCGATGGATAGGACTGTGTCGCGCAGCTTGTGCAGGTCGGACGCGGTTGCGTCGGTGGTGTTGGCATTTGCCATGGTTTGTGCTCCATCGCGGTTGTGAACCGCCAACCCGCTATCAAACAGGTGGGCGACCGAAACAAAGGTTGAGAGACCGATGGAGCACCGGCGAGCCTTGCGGCTCCCTCTGCCCGGCCGCCCGTAGAACATGGACGCGCCAAGGCATGAAAAAAGCCGCAGTACCTACGCGGTGATGCGGCTTCATGCCGCTCCATTCGGGCTCTCAACCCCGACTGCTGTTTTTTGCAGCAGTGCTGAAAACGTAGCGCATCAGGAGCGGGGATTCTCGAGCGCCTCACAACATTCGTGTTGTATTGCCAAGTCCCGTTCCCTTGACAAACACAACAGAAATGTTTAGTATTGAAGCTATGAACTCGAAGCAGATGAAGAAGTGGCTTGAGCAACAAGGCGCCACCTTTCAGCCCGGCAAGGGTTCGCATCTCAAAGTCTTTTTGAACGGCAAGCAAACCACGCTGCCCATGCACGGCACCGCCGAGCTGGGCAAGGGGCTTGAGGCCGCAATCAAACGTCAACTCGGATTGAAGTGAGGTTGCCCCATGTTTGACTATCCCGTGACCCTGACCCCTGACGGCGACACCGTGCTGGTGACGTTCGCCGATGTGCCCGAGGCGCTGACCTTCGGCGCCGATGAAGAGGAAGCGCTGCTACAAGCTGTCGATGCCCTGGAAACGGCGCTGTCGTTCTACGTGGAAGCGCGCAAGCCGCTTCCGGTGGCGAGCAAAGCCAAGCGCGGGCAGCGCACCGTGCGCCCATCGGCCTTGGAAGGCGCGAAGCTGGGCGTGTACCAGGCCATGACCGAGCAGGGCATCAAGAAGGCCGAACTGGCGCGGCGCCTGGGCTGGCACATGCCGCAGGTTGACCGGCTGTTC
>DAIAZB010000826.1 GCA_027443745.1 Thiomonas sp.
ACATTTCAAGCGTGTATTTGGGACAATCCAGGGACAATTGAGGGCGGCGATGGCAACTTTTGTGCAACGCAATAGCGGCTGGCAGGCGAAGGTTCGCCGCCAAGGCGCACCCTCCATCAGTCGCACCTTTGACCTCAAGGCCGACGCCGAAGCCTGGGCGCGCGAGATCGAGCGCGAACTCCAGCGCGGCAACATGGCCGCCGCAACGAATGAGGCGGGCCGTGTCACGCTCGGCCAGGTTGTCGAGAGCTACACCGCCGCCGTGCTCCCTCGCCTGCGCAGCAACGGGGCTGCAGGCTACGTGCGCGCATGCGGCACGAAGTTCGGTGCGTTCTTCCTGGGATCGGTCCGGTCGGTCGATGTGGCCGCCTGGCGCGATGAGCTACTGAGGGGCGGCCTGTCGGCGCAGTCGGTGATTCACCACCTCAATACGCTGTCGAGCGTCTTCTCGCATGCCGAGAAGGAACTGTCGATCCCGCTACCGGCCGGCAATCCGGCCAAGGCCATCCGCAAGCCTGCCGCCCCGAAGTCGAGGGACCGCCGCCTGCGGCCTGGTGAGCTCGATGCCTTGCTGGCTGCGTCAGACTCAACCAAGCGCACGCCCGGCCTGCGCCAGATCATCACCTTGGCTGTGGAGACCAGCATGCGCCTGGGCGAACTGCTGGGGCTGGAGTGGAAGCACGTCGATCTGGCGAAGCGCACCGCGCACTTGGTGGACACCAAGAATGGCGAGAGCCGCACCGTTGCGCTGTCCAGCGCTGCGCTCGAATCCCTGAGCGCCATGCACGCCCTGCCCCGCCGCATCGATGGCCGCGTCTTCGGCTGGGCCGGCGCCGATAGCTTTGAAAAGACCTGGGTGCGCTGCAAGGTGCGGGCGCTGGCGACTTGTAGCGAAGCGTGCAAGAGGGCTGGCACAAAGCCCGATCCAGCATTCCTGGCCGATCTGCGGTTCCACGACTTGCGCCATGAGGCCACGTCCAGGCTCTTTGAGAAGGGCTTGGGCATCATGGAAGTGGCCAGCATGACGGGGCACAAGAGCCTGAGCATGCTCAAGCGGTACACCCATGTCGAGGCGGAGAAGCTGGCGGCGAAGCTGGGATAGTTGGTTGCTATACTGGAATAGTCATGTATCTACTGAATCTCTCAGACTTGCCAAGGCAGGCATTTACGCACGGCTTTTTGAAGGGCCTTGCTGCGCCGATCATGATCTTCTCGGATTGGCGAGCACCGGACCTGCCCACGATTCCTGCGGTTGAAGCCCCGCAGGCAGTTCCCATCCAACAAGTCCTCGCTGCGGATTGGTATCGCATCGGCACGGACCTCGCTAACGTCGTCTCTGCTCATGGCAACGCCAAACAAACAACAGGGCCAATTGGCGGCACAAAACGCCACCGCAAGCGCCGTTAAGTCCGCTTTTCCACAGCAGCAGCCTATCGGCACCGTTCAGATTGGGCAGGTTCAAGCTCAGTCGCAGCTTTACTCTGGGCCAGTCCCACATCCCGACATCCTTCAAAAGTTTGATGCGCTGGTTCCTGGAACCGCGCAGCGAATGATCCAGTTGGCCGAAGACGAATCGATCCATCGTCGCAAGATGGAATCCGCAGCCTTGGAAGCCAACATCGATGCGCAGCGTAGACAGCTTGACATCGCAGCCAGTCAAAAAAAGGCCGTGTTTCGCAGCGACTTTCTAGGCCAAGTCTTTGGCTTCATCATTGCTACGGCCTGCATCGGTGGCTCGGTCTACCTTGCGGTGATTGGTAACAACGTCGCGGCGGGCATTCTTGCAGCGATGCCTACTGCCGCGGTGATTCGGGCATTTTTCGTGCGTCGCGTGCCGAACGCCCCGGACTCCAAAAAAGGATAACCGGGACTAGGGCGGGCGGCGTGAAGCGTCTACCGTCAAGCGTGATCGAGAAGTTCTTTCAGGAATGGGAATTCGTTGCAGCACAAGGCATTGATCTGGCTGCGCAGCATGTCATGACCAGACTGATCGTGCGAAGCAAGGGCAAGGTAATAGTTTCGATCATCGTGTTTGGCGAAGAGAATCCATTCGCCGGTGAGTTCAGCCGCACTTGCGCGCCGTAACCAGTTGTCGTGCACGGCATCCTTGACGATCATCTTCACATGTTCCTCAGTGATGTACCGTTCCTCGCCAGACCGTTCTGCATCTTGGACGAGCTGATCGAGCCATGGCAGGCCATCTTTGATG
>DAIAZB010000827.1 GCA_027443745.1 Thiomonas sp.
AGGCGATATTGACGATACGGCCGTAGTCGTTCTTCAGCATCAGGGGCACTACCGCTCGGCACGTGTTGAAGACACCGTGCAGATCGACACAATTTTGGAGCGAGTGCTGGTGGCTAAGTCAGCCATCGCCGTAACGCTGCAACCTCGCCTAGTTGCCACATTGTTGGCTGGTTTGCTGCGCGTTAGCGCAGCGTAACCCCACCAATTTCAAGGGGCTGCTGCGCGTCAAGCACGGCGGCCTTATTTGCGCCCCGTGTGAAACGCGTGGGGCTCCTCGCAGATTAAGCGAGGCAAAAATGGACAACCAAACTCAGATTAAGCCGCGGTATCTGACGCCCGCGGAATTGTAATGACCCAGTGATTTCCTGCTCAGGTGTTACGTTTAGGCGGAGACACCATGAGCATCGTGATGGAAGAAGAGATCAAACGCTGGACGGCGCGCCGGAAGTCGGCGCTGGTGCTGGAGATCATTCAGGGCAAGACGAGCGTGTCGGAGGCGAGCCGGCAGTTCGACCTGGCGCCGTCTGAGATCGAAAGCTGGGTCGAGGACGGCAAGCGCGGGATGGAAAACGCGCTGCGGGCCAAGCCGGAGGACGTGCGCGAGCAGTACGAGCGCCAACTCAAGGAGCTGCAGGAAGCCTATGGCGAAGCCATGTTGGAGCTGCGCGCGCGAAAAAAATTGGCGTCCCTGTTGGGCAAGGACGAGACCTGATGGTCACGATCCAGCAGGGACTGTGGGCTGATGGTGTGGCGGTGTCGATGTCGAAGCTGTGCCGCTGGTTCGGGGTACCACGGCGCACGGTGTACTACCGGACCGTGAAGGCGGCGCCGACGGTGCGACCGGAGCTGGCTGACCCGATCAAGCAGCTGATCGAGGCCGAGCCATCGTTCGGTTACCGCACGGTGGCCGGCTTGCTGGGCATGAACAAAAACACGGTACAGCGCATCTTCCAGCTCAAAGGCTGGCAGGTGCGCAAACGGGCCGTGGGCATGCGACCACGGATCCAGGCCTTGCCGTCGGTGGCCACGGCCCCGAATCAGCGCTGGGCGACGGACCTGTGCCGGATCTGGGGCGGGCGTGACGGCTGGCTCACACTGGCCCTGGTGATCGACTGCCACACACGGCAGTTGCTGGGCTGGCAGCTGTCGCGGACCGGCCGGGCAACGACCGCTGCGGCAGCGTTAGAGCAAGCCTTGATCACGCGCTTCGGCACGCTGGGCCGCGTGCCCGAGACATTCTTGCTGCGCTCCGACAACGGACTGGTCTTCACCAGCCGCCAGTACACGCGGCTGGTCCGCAGTTACGGTCTGCAGCAGGAGTTCATCACCCCGCACTGCCCGCAGCAGAACGGCATGATCGAACGCTTCATCCGCACACTGAAGGAGCAGTGCGCACATAGGCATCGCTTCGAGAGCCAGCAGCATGCGATGCGCACGATCGGAGACTGGATCGCGTTTTACAACCACCGGCGTCCACACCAGGCGCTGGGCATGAAGACACCCGCTGAGGCTTATGCTTTAGCGGCCTGACCTGAGCAGGAACCGCTGGGTCATTACAGCTGCCGCATCAACGCAGGACGGCAACGTAGGCGACATTTCGCTTCGCGCAGATCGCAAAGGCAAAGTCCTGCATGCCGACTATTTTTATGGAGACGAGTACTTGCGGTCGACCCTGGGAGTGCATCTGATCGCTGGTCGCGACTTTTTCGCGAGCGAGATCCGGCAAGGCCATGCACTCCCGGACTCACTAGTCGTCATCGTGAGCAAGCCCTTGGCCGATCAACTGTTTCCGAATGGCGATGCACTCGGTCAGACGATATTTCAGGACGGCAACGCTGCCACGATTGTGGGCATTGTCGGGCCGCTGCAGTCATCG
>DAIAZB010000828.1 GCA_027443745.1 Thiomonas sp.
TGTCGTGCAAGGCCAGCGGGTTGCCGCCACTTTCCTGCTGGACGATGGCCGCCATGGTCACGGCCGCCACCCTCGGTGCGCACTCCTCGATGGCGTTCAGTGTGATCGGCCCCATACCCAGGTTCGCTGCCGTGTTGCGCGGACCCCGTGCAACGCCCAGCCGAAAGCTCGTAAGGGTCACGAGACCCCTTACCAAGGACGCTTTCATGCAACGACCTTTGCTCAAACTGGCGGTGGCGACCGCACTCGTCTGCAGTCTGCCGGCTGCGATGGCAGATGTCCTGACCGGACAGCCCCAGTCTGCGCGGCTTCTCACGGCGTTGGCGCTCATCGTGCCGCAGCCGTATGAGATCAACGTCGACAACAGCATTCCCACGGACACGCGGCTCTCGTGGGGAGAGCAGGGCGATTGGGAACAGCAACTGCGTCAGGCCGCCGAGTCTGCTGGTCTGGGCGTGCGCTTCAACGCGCCCGCGCATGCGCTGCTGATCTTTCGCCTGCCGCGCATTCATCGCGTCACGGTCGGACTTCCAGCTGCGCCGGTGCAAACGAGCTCGCCTGGGATGGCAGCCGCAGCAGCGCCGACAACACTGACCCCGCCTGAACCCCGGGAGGCCGCGCAGGAACCCACGATGCAACCCGCCCCCAGCATGGCGGCTCGCGGCGACGTGTGGTCAATGCCCGCACCCGCGATGCCTGCGCGGGTCATGCACCTGATCGATGCGATTCAGATGCTCTTCCCGCCATCCCTTGCGCCGAGCCTGCAACTGGAAGTTCTGGCTGCCAATCTGAACGCGCCTGCGCATTGGACGCCGGGGTCGCGCTGGGGCGCGTTGCAGGCGATGCTGCGCGTGATGGGGCTGCAGGCGCGCCTGGATGGCAAGACGCTGCGCATTGCGCCCGTGACGGAATCGGACCCCAAAGCGGCTGCAGCCCAACCAACCGCTGCGCCCCAACGCCCCATGGTGCCAGCCGCGGCGCCTGCGGCAGTCAGAAGCATCCCCGTGTTCAAACCGATCCCGCTGTGGACGCTCAAGGCCAATCAGGCAATCAGTGTCGATCTGGACGCCTGGGCCGGTGCCTCGGGCTGGAAGGTCGTCTGGAATGTTCCCCAGGACTGGCTGGTGCCCAACACCGTGCAATTTCAGGGCGACTTCAGGGCTGCGGCGACGCAGGTGATTCAGGCCCTGGCCGCCAACGGTGCCGACATCCGCGCCGATGTCTACACCGCGAACAAGACCCTGGTGGTGCATGCCGCAGGGCAGGGGGCCTGACATGCCAGCTGTCGCGGCTCCTCTTGTGCCGCCAACGGCACCCACCGTGCAGTGCACGGTGCAGGCGGCGCAGCGCTTCGGCCTGCCGCCCGGGGCGCTGGCAGGCATCCTCATGAACGAGAGCGGAAAGCCCGGCTTGTGGAGCCGCAACGCCAACGGCAGCTACGACCTCGGGCCGGCGCAGATCAACACGCTGTGGCTCAGGAAGCTACGCGCCCACGGCATCACGCCGGCCATGGTCGCCAACGACGGCTGCCTCAATGTCACGGTCGCGGCCGGAATTCTGGCGCTGTACCGCCAGCAGGCGGGGGGCGACCTCTGGACGGCCCTCGGTTGGTATCACAGCCACAGCCCCTTGCTGGCTCATCAATACCGCACTCGCATGGTCCGGCGCCTGAGCGCCGCACTGAAGAAGGATCCATCTCAATGAAACGCACCGCGATTCACACGTCCCTGCTGGCCATCGCTGTGGCCAGCACGCTTCTGTCCGGCTGCGCCTCGGTCAGCCAGACTCGCGTCACTGCATCCGCCATTCGCGCCAAGGCGGTGACGAATCTCAATCTGCCCCCATCGCGCCCGGTCGTCGTGGTCCACGATGGCGCCTGGCTGATGGGAGCGGCCGTGCGACCGACGAAAGCGCCGCCACCGGCGTTGACGCAATCCGTCACGTTCGAGCGCGCCGACGTGTCCGGAATGACGCTGCAGGACTTCGCGGCGTGGATCGTGCAACACACAGGTGTCGCCGTCACGGTGGACGCGTCTGCGCAGCCAGGCGCCAAGGTCGACGCGTCGGCGCAGCCGTTGGCGGCACCGGCTGGTGTCTCCACGGCGCCCGGGCTCATGGGAGAGCCTGTGGGCATGCCCGGTGCCTTTCCATCGCCCACAAGCGGCCAGGCTTCCCTGGTGGCCTCCGCGCTTGGCGTGCCCACGGTCGGCGCAGCTGGCGCGTCTGGCAACCGCACCGCGACCATCGCCCGGCCCACGCGGTTGTCCTACACCGGCAGCCTCCATGGCTTCCTGGATGCCATCGCTGCGCGCTTTGGCGTGTGGTGGCGCTACGGACTGGATGGTGTGCACATCTTCCACACGGAGACCCGGACCTGGACCCTGCCGGAGTTGCCCAAATCGACCTCCTCGACGGGAGGAGTCTCCACCGGCGGAACGATGGCGGGGGCCGCAGGCGGCATGGCTAGTGGGTCAACTGGGAGCGCCCCGAGCGCGGCGACGGGCGCATCGTCCAGCGGCGGCTCGGGCAGCACCTCGATGAGTGGCACGTTGGTTGTCGATGACTGGGCCGGCCTGCAGAAAGCCGCCGCCTCGGTCGCCGGCACCGGCGCCGTTGTCAACGTCGACAAGTCGCTCGGGATCTTGACGGTGACCGCGACTCCGCCGCAACTCGAACGTGTGTCCGACTGGGTCAAGAGCCTCGCCGCCGACATGCAAAAGCAGGTCGTCGTCGACGTGCACGTCTACAACGTGCAGACGGGGCGCGAGGATAACTACGGCGTGGGGTTGAACCTGGCCTACAAGAACGCTTCCGGCCACACCGGAATTTCAGTGGCGGGGGCACCGGCGCCGTCCGTGTCCGGGGGCCAGACACCGTTCGCGTTCGGCGCCAACATCCTGTCGGGCCCCCTGACAGGCTCAAGTCTGGCGGTGCAGGCGCTTTCCACCCTGGGCGACGTGTCGCAGGTGGTGTCCCGCTCGGGCGTCACGAGCAACGGCCAGATGCTGGCCATCCAGGCGGCCAAGCAGGTCAATTACCTCGCGGGAAGCACCAGCCTTCTGACCTCGACCAGCGGATCGTCGACCACCCTGCAATCGGGCACGGTCACGGTGGGTTTCACCGCCACGTTCCTGCCCAAGGTGGTCGACGGCAAGATTCTGCTCGACGTCAACATGACCTTGAGCGATCTGCTGGGCATCCAGACGATCACGAGCGGCGGCAGCTCGCTGCAGCTGCCGAGCATCGCACAGACCACGTTCCAGCAGATGGTGTCGCTCAAGTCCGGCCAGACGCTGGTCCTGACCGGCTACCGCCAGCGTGGCGCCTCGGTGACGAACAACGGGGTTGGGTCTCCTGAAATGCCATTGCTGGGTGGCGGCTTGGACGCTTCCAACAGCGACAGCATCCTGGCAGTGGTGATCTCCGCGAGGCTGCTGTGAGCGTAGCCCGCGTGATTCAACTGCCGGGCGACAAGCGCAGGCTGGTCGTCGGCATGCGCTGGCGGCATGAAGACCGTGCACCCGCAGCCAAGGCACTGCGCGCCGCAGCCAGAGAGCGGGGGCGCTGGGTGTGCCGGCGCCGGACCAGCATGGGCAGCCACCAGACCGGCTTTGCAGCGCTGGAACTGGGGCGCAAGGCCGTGGCGATGCAATCGCTGGGC
>DAIAZB010000829.1 GCA_027443745.1 Thiomonas sp.
ACTTTTGGGAAAGCGTCGCAGTCCATGCAAGGCCAGTTCTAGGTTGTATCGGAACATGTCGATCCTTCGGGTTGTGGATTCCGGGTGAGCAGCAACACTGCAGGCTCCAAACCATCACACGCTACGCGTCGCCACCACCGGCGGCACCCGCGCCGCGCGCAGGGCCGGCGATAGCACCGCGAGCTGGCCGAGCAGCAGCATCAGCAGTGCGCCGTACGGGAGGAACGGCCACGGCAGATGCTGCAGTTCGTAGTAGCGCATCAGCCAGGCGTTGCCGAGATAGGCCATGGCCATGCCAAGCACCGCGCCAGCACCCACGATCAACGCATTCTCGGTGAGGAAATAGCACAGGATGTCGCTGCGCCGCGCCCCCAACGCCCGGCGTATACCGATCTGCCGCGTGCGCTTCTGCACCCAGAAACCGGTGAGGCCCATGATGCCGATGACGGTGACCACCACCACGGTGGACACGACACCGGCGAACAACCAAAGCGCTGCGCGGCGATCCTTGAACGCGTCGCTCCTGCGCGTTCGGTAGAAGCTGACCCGAGGCTGCGTCCCTGCCGGCAGTTCTGCGCCGAACTGGTGCTGGATGGCTTTGCGCACTCCGTGCAAGGCCGCCTCGCGCATGCGCGGATCGACCCGCACCGCATACAGTGGCATGGCGGTATCGCCAATACGCTGCGGTATCAGCATGGTGTCGTCGGCACGGCCGTCGGTCGCCATGCCGAGCTGGTTGCGCAACAGATGGCGCACGATGCCGACGACCCGGTAACCGGCCGCCGCCGGATTCTCAGGGTCAGCCACCGGTTGCCCCAAGGCTGGCGTCCTACCGAACAACTTGTATGCAAGCGCCTGCGTGACGATCACCGGCTCCGGCGCCCCCTTGTAACCACCCTCTTCCCGGTACTCATCGGCGAGGAAATCGCGCCCCGACGGCAGTTGCACGCCAAGGGTGTTAACCAGGCCCTCGCCGGCATACACGTTGACACCGATTTTGATCTTGCTCGGCCCTTGCACGCCGTAGGCATAAATGGATGTGGATACCATGGGCAGACTCTCCGCCGCGCTGGCCGCGCGCACTCCAGGCACCTCGCGCAATGCCTGCACACCGGCATGTACCTCGGCAGATGTCCACGTCCGGTCGCCGGCCCCCAACCGGTCGACGATGACCAGGTTCGCAGCATCCACGCCGCTTGGTGCCAGCATCGGTTCAAGCTGCTGCCAGCTGAGGAACAACACGTTGCTCAGGATGGCGCAGGCCAGCGCTACCTGCAGGAACACCAACAGCGGCATCAGGCTGTGACGGCGCAGGGTGGCAAGGAGAACACGTAGAGACATGGGCAAACCTCCTTATTCGCTCTTGACCTGCAGGCCAGGCTCGACCCGCGACACTCGCCACGCCGGCAGTAGCCCCACCAGCACTCCGACCGCCAGCGCCAGGGTGAACAAGACACCGAACATCGCTGGATCAAGTCGCACGAGCCCGGAAAACCCGTTGTCCTGCTGGCGCAGTATCCACACGCCAAGCAAAGTCAAGGGCAAGGCCAGGACGCCGCCAAGCATGCAAGCAAGGCTGGCTTCCAACACGTGACGCAGAAAAACCGCTCGGCGCGGCGCACCCAATGCACGACGAATACCCACCTCGGGGCTGCGACGCAGGAAACGCGCCGACAACAGGCCGACTACGTTGAGCATGCACAGCAGCAGGAACGAGCCGGCCAACCACACGTTGAGGCGCGCGCTGTCCGGAACGACATCGTTGCGCTTCAGCCAAGCGGCTACGCTGGTGAGCTGCGAGCGCGCAGGCTTGCCGAAGCCGACCAGCGCCTTTTGCTGTTCAACGTAGTGCTGCAGGAAGCTGCGATAGTCCGCGACCTGCCGTGGCGTGTCGAGCTGCACCCAGACATTCAACGAGGCGCAGTGCCTAGGGTCGCCCGACATGCCATGGTTCGCGGCCTGGTAGTCCGCATCGCAAGCATCCGCATCGGGTGGCGCCAGGCCCGCATCCAGCGCGGCGGTATAAGGCAGGTACAACCCTTCTCCCCCGTCGCTGCTGTAGGCCCCGAAATTCAGCCCATAGAAGCGCGGCTGCGGTGCGTACGGTGTGGACACGCCGACCACCCGGAACACGGTGCCATTGATGCGCACGCCACGCCCCACGGCATCGGCGGTGCCGAACAGCTTGCGCGCCAGCTCGCTATCCACTACTGCGACAGGGACGCGCGCGGCGTCCTCCGCCGCCGTCCACGTACGCCCGTAACGCAATGGAACACCGAACATCGGAATGAAGTCCGCACTGGTCGCCAGTACCAATTGCTGGTTCTGCGTGTGCTTGCCATCTTCAGACGCGAGGTTGGCGATCATGTCAGCCACCATCGCCTGACGTACGCCGCGATGCGCAGCCAGCAAGGCCTGCGCATCAGCCAGCTTGATGCGCTCGTAACCCTGGCTGTAGGAAATGCCGTCCAACGCCATGTCCGTCGAACCGCTGCCCAGGGGCTTGGCCAGCACCGTGTCCACCCAGGCCAAGTACAGATGCTGGCTGCGCCCCGGCAGCGGGTCGGCACTGAGCACATGCAACAACGTGAGCGTGGTCATGCATGCGGCCAGCCCGAGGGCCACCGTCAGCACCACCAACGCGGTACTTTTGGGAAAGCGTCGCAGTCCATGCAAGGCCAGTTCTAGGTTGTATCGGAACATGTCGATCCTTCGGGTTGTGGATTCCGGGTGAGCAGCAACACTGCAGGCTCCAAACCATCACACGCTACGCGTCGCCACCACCGG
>DAIAZB010000830.1 GCA_027443745.1 Thiomonas sp.
TAGCTTCAATGAGGCCGAGGCGCGGACGCCTCGGATATAGCCATCATACAAGCCCTTGGATCGCAAAGCAATCCAGCCACGTTTTCGACCGGTGTCCACGAACGGTGGACGCAACCTGCCAGTTTTGACGCATTGCCGTAGCATTTATCTCAAAAACCTTCATGATTCCAACAATCTATCGAGATTCGAGCGCCTGCGGGGTTTTGCGCGGCATGTCGCCGCTCGCAAACAATTGGCGGGAATAAAAGGCATTTGATCCAGGCCGCTCATCTTTGCCGCAATCGTGGATGAGTTTACCAGATCATGCTATATCACGGTAGCTCGACGTTCAATTTTTTCGAAAGTCTTGCCAATACTCTTCATAGTGAGCTCGATTTTGTCGGCCGGGCCGACATCGATCAGGAGCACGTGGTCCTCGCCATTTTTGACCAACTCGCGCAAGCGCGTCTCGAGCTCGGCACGACGCCACTGCGAGAGACGACACTGGAAGACGGAAAGCTGGATCCACGCGCCATAACCTTGCATGGCTTTGAACACGCGCCGCCAGCGCTTTTGGTCGGAAATGTCGTAGGTCACGATGAAAAGGTGTTCGTCGGCCATGGGCGAGCTCTCACCGGGGCAAATAGTGAGGATAGGTCGGCAGCTCACCCAAAAGAAAGCGGGTCAGCAACCGCGTCTGAACCAGCAGCATGCGGCGCATGCTCACTTGGTAACCGAAGACAGGATGCGTCGTGTCCTGGGAGAGGCGGCGCTCGAAAGCTTCAACAAAGCGGCGACGTCCGGCTTGCGTCAAAGCCGTACCCGTGACGGCCACGATGAAATCATTCGACCCGACCTCGCCGGTATTGACAGCCGACAGCACCACGGAATCGGCAATGATCGCGCGGAACGGTTCCATGATATCCAGCGCCAGCGCCGGGCGGCCATAGCGCGGCGCATGATAAAATCCCCGGTAGGGATCGAGCCCGACCGACGCCAATGCGATCGTCAAATGACGGGTCAGCATCGCATAAGCGAGCGACAGCATGGCGTTGATCGGATCTGTTGGCGGACGACGATTGCGCGCCTCGAAGCGGAAGGGCGCCAGTTCACCGGCGGCCTGTTTGTCTTCAGGCGACCTCAACAGACCAGCAAAGGCGCGGAAATAAACCGCGGCCGCGTCGCCTTCGACACCGAGCAGTTGCGCCAGCGTCGCCACACCATGCGCGGCTTTGCGCGCGGCTCCAAGCCGGTCGAGTGCAGCCTGTCGCTCTTCCAAGGCCCCGCGCCAATTCCGGCGCAGGATCGTTCGCTGGTTCGTGATCTTCGCCGCGACCAGTTCCTTGGCAAAACGCAGACACGCAGCCTCGTCAAAGCTCAAGCGGTATTGCGCCGTGCGGATCTCGACATTGCGGTGACCGATGCCGTGAGCGACACCGCGAAACCAGCCGCTGTGGCTGTGGAAAGTCACCGGAATCTCGCGTTCGAGCAGAGCCGCGAGGGCAGGCGTGGTGATCGAGACATTGCCGAACAGCGCCACATCGGAAATGTCGATGAAGCGAACATGAGCTTCGCCCTTCTCATCATCGGTGATCTTCAGCGTTTCACCTTCTTTGCCGATCCGGGCTTGCTGGGATTGCACGATGAGCGGCAGCGCTTCGTCCGGTGGAACGGCGATCATCCGCGGCGCGAGCGACGAGCCTGACAAGGAGCGAATCTCATCGGGCAGGCACACGGTCACAAGCGCACAGCGTGGGCATTTCGGGCTGTCACTGAGTGGCGGCGGGATGCGGCTTTGCGCGACGGTCAACCGCAGTTCGCTAACGGCGGTGCGGGCCGCAGTTCGCAAAGCGTCGTCCAGAGCGATGTGCACACGTTCTCGGCTTTCGGCGTAATAGATGGCGCCATTTTCGACGCGGTAGCCATGCTCTTCAAGCAGAAGCGCCTGGAGGCAAACCTGGATGCGCTCCGGCTCATAGACGCCTTGGGCGATATGCGGACGCTTGCCCCGTTTGTAATCGACCGGCGTCACGACACCATCTTCCGCCTCGGCAATGTCGAGCTTGCCGATGACCCCCAAGGAGGTGGAGGAGAGCGTCAGCGACCGGCTGACAATTTTGTCGCTCCCCATGGCTTCGCCGGTCTCGAGTGCTTGCGGCGCGGGAAGCGGGGCGCCGGGCTTGTCGACGCGCGTGTGAACACGATTGCCTTCGACCGTGTCTCCCGTCTCTGCCCACTCGCCCTGCGTCCACATCAGATAAGCAAGCCGCGGGCAATAGACGAACTCGTTCACCATTCGCACCGGAATCAGCGGTGTGTCAGCATTTGCAGGCGGCGCGGGAAGATGGAATTCCAGCTGGTTGTCGGTCATCGTCGTCACCCCGCCGCAATTACGCGATTTGCACTGTCGGCGCGAACAGCCCGCCCCCGAAATGGCGATCACGGCCAAGCAGCAAGGGGCCTTTGACGGCCACTTGGAACTTGAGGCGCGCACGGCCGAACAATCCCAATCCCGGTCGTCCACAGGTCTGCACTATTTCGATATCCGGTCTCGGGAGACCACTGCGCCGACATTCGGCGAGGAGGTCGATTTCAAGTGCCGTCGCGGGATCGCCCGTCCTCGCATGCCGCGTCACGTGGTAAGGTGTCAGGCTTTCCCATGTCTGTGACGGCGCGAGCAGCGGATCTTCGGATAAGGTCGGAGCGCCGGGGACCAGAGCGAGCCTTCCAGCTGTGCCGGCGCGCAACACGCGGAAATCCTCAAGTGCCTCATCGAGTGCGAAAAAATGCTCGCGCTCACGGCGCGAAGCAGCCCGATGCTCGAGAATATGGGGCGCCATGATGAGGAGCCGCTTTCTTGGCGCATCGAACACAAAAGCCAGATGCTCGTGCCGTCCAGAACGCGACGGCGCCCCATCGGCCGCATGGCCGGTGAAGAATTCCGGCAAAGGTGTCGCCTTGCGCATCGTCACCTGCACACGTGCCATCACGGCGCGGCGCAAGGCACGCGTGAGAGCCGGCGCCTCAGCGGCGTCTGTCAGTCCGTCTACCACGTCAAAGGCGAGCATGTCGTCTGTGCGCCGAACCGGCTTCAATTGACCAAGGCCGAAATAGCGTCCATCGCCGATCACAAGCGGGCCAGTCAGCGGACATGCGAAGCCGACCTCGACATGCCAGAGGCGCTCATTGGCAAAGCGGGTCCCCTTCGCGAAGGCTTCCGCACGGAGGTCCTTGGCTTCGAACGGTTCGCGCTGCACACGGATAGTCGCCACGGTCGCCTCGATGCCGGCATGACGCAAGGCCTGCCGCACGGCCCCCTCGGCCATAGCGTTCTCGTGCAGGCGTTCAGAGCTACCTTTCGCCTCTTCGCGCATTCGGGTTGGGTCGATGCGGCGACGTGCGGCGCGCTCAGGCAGTGCCGCTGGTGTTATCGTCTGCCAAAGGCGCGCCGCGTCTTGCGTGCCATAGTGCGCAAGCATTGTACGGTCGCTGGCGGAAACCAGTTCCGCGGTGTCCTCGGACACCTCACCGGTTTCCGGGTCGGCCAACATGAGCCCGGCAAATGCCCATTCGATGTCGCCCGTTGCGATGGGGCAGTCCGGCGGCACGGTGACAAGCACGCGCCGGATCGAGCGCTCTGTATGCACGTGGCCGATCGAGGGCAGTGGCGTGATGCAGATGCGGCGCGCCTTGTCGGCTTCCCCTGCGTCACGGCCGACGAACACACTTTCGATGCAGCCTTTGCGTTTTGGATCATCGCGCCGCCACGCGGAGCGCATCAATCGTTCGACCGCCAGAATCCTGACTTTTCCCGCCAACGCAGCAACCTCCGTGAGAGGTTGAGGCGCGAATGTGTCAGCCCGCATTATATCGTATAGCAAAACCGTGACCGAGCTATTGTAGGGAACTTGTGCGAAATCGGGCTTCGGAGCCTGTTCAAAGAGACGTGAGCCATTGTTTTTCGCTTCGTCGGGCTTGAAGCGCTTGCGCATCGCCTCGAAACGCTTCGTCAAACTCGCCAGCGAACCGGGGCGAGGACAGGCAAGCGCATTGCCGCTGCCCGCTCGATTGGGACGCCACGCAACACCACCATTCGCGCTAAAGCGAGCCTCTGCGTCGTCGACAACCTCACCAGTCGCCCAGGCCATGTCGACGCCGCGGCCGAGTTGATAGAGACTGTCGGCGCTTGCGCAAATCGCTTGCGCATGACGCGCGGCGTCCACGTTTTGCTCAAACGTCCACGCATAAAGTAGTGGCACGGCAACATCGAAAGTGCGCGGGCGGATCGTCTTGGCCGTCCGGATTTCGCCGATCCGCTTCGGATCGCCGCCGACCGCATCGAGATCGTTGTTGGGAACGAAGTTCTGGAAACTCTGTCCAGCACAGGAAGGAGGCGCGGCGATGACGGGTGCACCCAGGCCTTCGAGCCATTTGAACGCCTGTTCTGCGTCCGTGGAGAGACACCCACCGCGCGCCGCGCCTGCTACAAGAGCCTGAAACAGCCGGGCCGGCGCAGGCGGCCACGTGCCGCTGCCGTGATAGCGGCCGTCGTGGAAGTGGACGGAGATGAGAAGGGCGCTGACCACCACCTAGTCCTCTTCTTCCCCGTTTTTCTTGGCGAGCAGTGTCTTCGCCTCTTTCAGATCAAACATATACGACAGCTCAGTCGGCCATTCCTTCTTCAGCGGCGCGGCCGCGCTCCTCGCGTAATCGAGTAGCGGTTCTCTTGCCGAAGATAGATCAACAGGCGCAGGTTCACCTCGCCGTGGCACGGCAAGCCAACGGTCATCTTTGTTGGCGAACCGCAAATTGCAGCCTTCGCGCAGGAAAAGTTCGATATCGGCAGTGGCGGCGAGGAGTGACAGACCTAAAACGTAGCGTCTGATTTCCTGCGACATCTGTTCTGTTGCGCCATGTATATTGCGCAAGGCTACGAGATTGATTGTAATGTCGCGCTCGATAGCACCTTTCGTCACCACACCTCCGAGAACTCTACGATCTGAATTCGGCCCATCATTGCGGAATTCCGGCATGTGTTTGGCAGCAGCTTGGCTGACCTTCCGGAAAATTGCGGGAGCATCCGCAAACCCCTTTTCAGAAAGTCTTGTCTTCTTGACCTGTGCTTCCTTTTTTAATTCTGCTTGCTGTTCTTCGCTGAGCGCCTTCCAGATCGAATTGAACTGGGCGGCGGCGTAGAGCGGCTCCACATCCCAAGCACGAACCACCGAACGGACTAGTCTCGGACGCTTTTCCCCAGATCCGCCTCGTGAATCCCAAACGCCGAAAATGAGCGAGGTCGGTGCTAGGCTGCACAAAGGGCCAGCGTCTCCACGATCCCTCAACGCCGAATAGGCCTTTTTGATAATCGGCGCCAATTTCGGGCAAGAATAGACTACTGCGTCTGCGCTTCGGTGCGCGAGCTCAAAAAGCGACCTTCGCACTTTGTGTCCGTCGTTGGATTCATGCAGGTAGATTGAAATTTGTGGCACGAGTGCCGCGTAGGGTTCTTGCGCAAAGATCGGCTCCATCCGGTTGGCTTGGCTGCCGACGCTATCAATGGTCGCAACCTTGGTGCCGTCCGACAATGTGTCGATATTGTAGCCGATGTCCGCGTAGGTCGGCGGAAAAATCACGCCGCCCTCGCCTTCCACGGGCAAGAGCTTCTGCTTGCAAGTCAGCGCGACGGGACCGTTTTTGTTATCGGCCCAGTCGTTCATGATTTCAGCCGTTAACGATGGCATGAGATTCCTCCTTGGCAAAAGTGACGACTTTGTTCTTGCCAGACAAATCGAGATCGAACCGAAACTGTCTTGACGGGAAAACAGGGAGCGCGCCTGCAAGCGCGGCGCGCGCCAATATGAGTGGCAGATTCGTGCCCCAAGCAGCGTATCGAATCTTACGAAGCTCGAATTCGACCGGCCGGGCGTTCTCCAGTCCCCAAGCGGCGAGAAATTCAACGACGGGAGACGCTTTGATGGCGTGTTTGTGTTTGTTGGGCGAATAGCCGGCGTCAATGGCTGTCCAGGCGCCGCGCGGATCGAAATTGAAGCTGCCGCCCATCGGCGTGAGCACGTCGAACGGCGCCTCGATGAGCTTCGCGCGCTCCTTTTCCCAAAGCTGCCGAACGCCATTTGTCGTCAGATTGCCGAGATGTCGCGCGGCTGTCTGCTTTTTGCTCGGCTTGGCGCGCACGCCTTTCAGCATCGCTCTTGCGATGGCGAGAGCCGACCGATTGCCTGCGTAAAGCTTGAAGCTTTCCCGGCTCGATCCATCCGCCCAGTGATCGAGTTCAACAACCGGCCTGTTCCCACCGCCGAACATGATAGGCAAGGCCATTTGATCGCCTGATTTCGCGGGAAAGGTGATGGACGACTCCAACGACGGCACTTGGTTGGCCGACGCGACGTCGTCCGTATCATCGTCGCCTTCGACATCATCATCGTCGCCAGCTTCGCCTTTCTTCGGTAGCGGATCGTGGTAGCCGATTGGGGTCAATCGATTCGGCTCTGCTTCCGCCAGAAACTCCAGCACCGCCGCGAAGGGATTTCGCTCACCCTCCGCGCGTAGCGCGAAACGAACATTTGCATCGTCGGCCCAGTCGAAACCGCCCGCAGCGTCGCCCAGCAAAATTTCGGCCGCCTCCATGAAGCCCAGGCAGGCAAAGACCTGACCGGGGTTGAGGAGGTCGACAGGGATCTGGGCCTCGGCCATTATTTTCCCTCCCTGAGCGAAGAGTCCTGGGCCTGGTCATTTTCGCGCGAAGCT
>DAIAZB010000831.1 GCA_027443745.1 Thiomonas sp.
TTCACCACAACATGGAGGCGCCATTGCCCATGACCGAGGGAGTTCTCTGATCCAGCCACACGCTGCGGCGTGAAACCGCTCCCGCCCATGGGAGCAGAACCGTCAGGCACCGTTCAGACCTTGCGTCTGCCGGTGCCTGAGTTTTTTGGGGTGGAGCGCCTTGCGGACGCGGGCGTTTGCCGCGTCACCTCGAGGCTCAGGGCAGGCGGCTGGCCATGATGACCGTGCGCCAGCCGTTGTACTGTTGCCAGGCGGCGGTGACGCTGCCGGCAGCGTCCACGGCCAGGGCGGGGAAGCTGGCTTCCACGGTGGTGCGCGTGTCCGACAGCAGGGTCGGGGCGCTCCAGCGCGCGGTGCTCGGGTCGTAGCGCGCGGCCTGCACCTGCATGCCGCGCGGGCCGTCCTGGTACCAGGCGGCGGTGACGTTGCCGGCTGCGTCGGCCACCAGCACCGGGTTGCCGGCGCTGGCTTGTTTCGGGTCGTCCAGTTGCACGGGCGCGCTCCAGCGGCGCTTGGCGGCGTCGAAGCGGCTGGCGAGGATGGCGTAGCGCGCCTGCGCCGGCGTGGCCACATCGGCCTGCTCCCAGGCCAGGGTGACGTTGCCGGCGGCGTCGCTGACCAAGGCCGGCGCCAGTGCGGCGCCGTGGAAGCCAGGGTTGTGCATCAGCAGCACGGGCTCGGCGCGGCCGGCCACGCTGCCTGGTTCCGCCCCGATCCGGCGCACGGCGATGCGCCGCAGCGCGCCGCTGCCCTGCACCCAGGCCACCGTCATGCCGCCGCGCGGGCTGCCGATCAGCACGGGGTTTTGCGCCCGCATGCCGGGGGGGCTGAGGCGCCAGGGGCGTGTCCATGTCCGCCGGCTGCTGCCGGTGGCGTCGTGCGCGGCGGCGTCCGGCCGTTGCACCGCGGCCATCACCGCCTCATGCCCGCGCGCGCCCTGTTGCCATGCGGCGATGAAGCCGCCGTCCGCCGCGGCCGCCACCACCGGGTTGTAGGCGTTGGCGCGGCTGTGGTCCAGCGCCACGGCGGGCTGCCAATGCCCGGTGGCGGCGTTGAAGCCGCTGGCAAAGATGCCGGTGTGGCGGCCGTCGGGCTGTTGCCACACGACGGCCACATCCCCCGCGGCATTCGTCGCCGGTTGCGGGTTGGTGGCGTTGCCCGACAGCGCCGGGTTGTCGAGCCGAACCGGAGCCGGCCCATCGCTGTCGGCAGCCAGGCGGCGGGCCTGGATGGTGTTGTGCCCCTGCAGGGCCTGGAACCACACGGCGGTGACCTCGCCGCGCGCATCGGACGCCAGCGCGGGGATGTTGGCGGCGCCAGCCTCGGGGCCGCGCAGGTCGATGGCGACGGGCGCGCTCCAGAATTCGGTTGCCGGCGCGTAGCGGCTGATCTCGATGGCGTTGCGCACGCCGTCGTTCTGGAACCAGGCGGCCACGACCTCGCCGGCAGCGCTGCTCGCCAGTTGGACACCGCTGGCCGGACGATCCGTCAGACGGGCGGTGCGGGCATCGTCGATTTCCGTCGGTGGGGTCCAGTTGCTGCAAGCCGTGGTGAAGCTGCTGCTTGCCGGCTTGTCAGGCCGGTTGGGCTGGACGCCGGTGGCGTGAGCGGGACGGTATTGCAGCGTGTAGCGGCTGCACCCGGCCAATGGCGCGGCCGGCTCGAAGGTCGCGGTTTCACCCCGGATTTGCAGCAACCCCGAGACCTGCGTGCCGATCGGACTGCGCAGCTGCAAGCTCCCGGGGGTGAGCGTCGCGGCGGCTTGCGCCGAGGCCAGGCGCACGCTGGGGTGCACGGTGCGATCGACCCCGCTGGCACCGTTGGCTGGCATGAGCAGCTCGGCGTGTGAACCGGCTAAGGCCAGCGGAGCCGCGCCACAGGCGACAAGAGCGACGACAAGACGGAACATGCGCATGGTGGACGGGCTCGCAAGCCAGGGGAACGATGGTGGCCTCTGTTTGTAGCACCGACCCGCGCGGACTGCACTGCTCGGGGCGAGTGCGCAAGCCATCGCACGGGTATGGCGCATGGCGCAGCCTCGCCTGTCGCTGCCCCCGCATGGTCCGGCGCAAGGCGCGGGGCCCGCAGGGCCTGTGCGCAGCCCTGCCAGCGCTCAACCGCGGGGCCTGTCCATGCCGCCGAAGAACCGCTGGTAGGCGACGAGGTAGGCCAGTTGAAACCCCGCCGCCAGGATGAACGGCGCGGTCAACCAGCCCTGGTGCAGCATCAGACCGGCGATGGCCGGGCCGATGGCGCGCGGCACCTGAATGGAGACGTTGTTCACCGTGGCGGCGAGGCCCTGGCGGGGCTGGCGCGTCAGCCCCATGGTCAGCGCCTGCCGCACCCCCAGCGTGCCTTGGTTGAACGCGGAACGAATCGCCCAGCTTCCGGCAGCGAGGATGAACACCGGCATGAAGGGCGTGAGCACCATGAGCAGCAGCCCGACAGCGCGCATGCCCACGACCGTGCGCACCACGCCATAGCGCGGCACGAAGCGCTGAGCAAATTGCGCACCGACGGCGGCGAGCACGAAACTCGCCGCCAGCGCCGGACCGATGGTGGCGGGACCGTGGCCGAAGCGTCGCAGGAACCAGTAGGCCATCAGCGGCGCCACCAGGCCGATGCCCAGGCCGTTGAGTGAATTGGCCAGGCCCAGGCGCCAGAGCATGCGGTTCTCCTCCGCATGGGTGGCGGAGTGCGCCTGGTCCCGCGTGGCCTCTGCATCGGCCGAGGACGTGTCCGGTGTGGCCGGCGGGCCGTTGCCCTCTAGGGTCGGGAACGCAGTATCGTCCTCCTGCATGACGGCGGTCGACGCGGCCAGAGGTGGCTTCGGCCGTGTCAGTTTCGCATCGGGCGCGCGCCAGATCAGCACCAGGCCGATGGCCGAACGCAGTAGGGGAAGCACGAACAGCGGGCGATAGGCCAGCGCACCGGGCAGCAGACCGCTCCACAGCGCGGGCAGGCCGGCGAGCAGGGCGCCCAGCGCCATGCCGAAAAAGCCCAGCGCGGAATTCAGGCTGAACACGCGCGAGCGCTGCGCCGGCAGCAGGCCCTGTGCCAGCCAGGCCTGTTCCAGCGGGCCGAAGGGGCCGGCTGCGCCGTTGGCTCCGCGGCCGAAACCGCCGAGCACCGCGCCCAGGGTCAGCACCCAGGTGGCGCTGCTGGCCAACGCCAACAGCGCGCTCAGGATGAGCACGCCCTCGTAGGCCAGCAGGAATTGCTTGCGCCCGAGCCGGTCGCTGGCCGGGCCGATCAGCAGGGTCAGCACCACGCCGAGCAAAAGTCCGGCCGAGAGCACCGCGCCGATGGACGCCGCGCTCCAGTTCAACGCATGCAGATACAGGGAGAAGCCGACCACCAGCGCGCCCTGGCCAAGGCTGCGGCCGAAGCGCGCGCCCATGATGAGCTTGACGGCCGCCGGCCAGGCTTCATCCACCGGTCGCGTGGAACTGGGCAGGCTTTCGGTGGGCATGGACATCGCGGAGTGGCAAACAAGAGTTGGGGCCGGGCTTCGAGGCTGCGGACTGGCGTGACGCGCAGGCGTGACGAAGGGTTGTCAACTCGCGTGCAAAGGCCCGATCGGCAGACTCGCTCGGCCCATCGGATCGGCGATCGAGGCCACAGGCGACCTCGCCGGACGGTTCCCGCACGGGTTGCAGCGCACAGTATCACGGAGATGCGTTCAGCGTCGCCTCGGGGTCGCGTGGCACGTCGCGCTCAGCGCAGCACCAGGGCCTTGGTGTCGTCGGTTGTTCCAGGCGGCGGAACCAGCGCAGCCAGGGTCGGCAGGGTGTGGCCCAGCGCGGCGGTTTTGGCCGGAGCCGGCGCGGCCATGTAGCGCTTGATCTGGGCGATGACCGCTGGCTTGTCCCAATCTTCGGGGCCGAGGGTGCGGGCGACTTCACGGCCCTGCTTGTCGATCAGGATGGTGGTGGGCGTGCCGAGGATGTCGAGTGTGTCCAGCGCGTGGCTGGTGGGGTCGACGTAAATGGGCAGATGATCGATGAAGTTGTCCTGGTAGAAACTCTTCACGGTGAAGATGCCGCCTTTGTCGATCGACAGCGGCACCACTTCGAAATTCTTGCCGCCCAGCATGGATTGCAGTTTGTTCAGCGTGGGCATTTCATGCACGCAGGGCGGGCACCAGGTGGCCCAGATGTTGAGCAACACCACCTTGCCCTTGAAGTCCGCCAGGGTCATGGGCTTGCCCTGCGCGTTCTCGAACGTGACCTTGGCCAGCGGCAGCGGCTTGCTCGTGGGGTAGGGAGTGAAGGTGAAACCGGCGGCAAAAGCCGGCGCCATCGGAGTCAGGCAGAGCAGCAACAAAGCCGCAGCCGACCCGACGCGGAGTAGAAAACGCAACATGAACAATCTCCGAATGATGGATGCAGATTAGGCGATGAGGCTGGGCAATGGACACGACCAAGCCATCTTAGGCAGGCCGGGCGGCAATGGTTGTAAGCAAAATCCCGCCACCACGGGCCCTGCCGATTGGAGTCGCCAGCCGCGGCTGAAAGTTCCCCTGGACCGGGGTGGCGCAGGCCAAGGCGCGCAGGATGCCATCGCGCAGGTCGGGCACATCCCGCGGCGCCCCCGACTTACTTGCCGAGCCCCGGCAGCACGATGTACGGCGCGTTGCTTTGCTGCGGAACCGGCTGGGCCTTGGCGGCGGGTCTGGCGCTCGGCGCCGGGTTGCCGCTGGTGATCGGTTCGCCGGAACCCGAGATGAGCTGACCGCCAGCCGCACCCACCACGCCAGCGGCCGAGGCGGCCGAGGCGGCGCCCAGCAACTGGGCCGGCACCGCGGCCGGATCCAGCGGCGGGTATTGCTGCAGGAAATAGGCCTCTTTGGCATTGGGCACGGCGAACCGGCCCACCGAGGCGAAGCC